>JANWXX010000250.1 GCA_025057345.1 Polyangiaceae bacterium
GTTAAGATAGGCGGTGGCTCCAGTACCCGCCGCGCCTTCTCCTGCGAAATGGGCGGAGACGAGTGGGCCGACTCTCGCCCCGATGAGGATCGCCTCGCGGCTCTTGCCTCCGCCACCGGAGGACGCCTCGTTCGTGCCAACGAGGTTTCCTCCCTCCGCTTTCCACCCGCTCTGGAAGTCAACACTGAGCGTACAGTCACCCCGCTCCTCTCTCCCTGGCTATGGACCCTCTCCGCTGCGATCGCTCTGGGCCTCCACTGGATCGCCCGCAGGCGCGGTGGCATGGCCTGACGCTGCACAACCCACCACAGAAAGGTCCGATGGGGCCATCATGCGCCCCTGGCCCTTGTTCTTGCTGTCTCTCCTCGGCTGCCGCATCGAACCAGAAACCCTTCCCCTCCCCCCACGCAGTCCCTCGACTGGCTCTGCGACTACTTCTACTGCACCCCCCCTGGAGATCTCCCCACCTCCGCACCAGGGAACCATTGCCTCGGTCGTCCACTTGCACCTACCGCTCCCCAAGGAAACTCTAGTAGCCCCCGCATCCGTCGTCCTAGTCAAGGGAGAGCTAAGTGATACAGCGCTTCGAGGGCTGCGGGAGGGCGTTCTACCGTCGTCTGCCCAGAGCCGGGCAGTGGCGGCCAGTATCCGCAGCACCCCGGGGAGCCTCCGAATATTTCCCCGGGACCCTCTCCAACCCGGGCATGCCTATACGCTGGCGGTGGGGCCGCTTCTGCTCCGAGTGCCCCTCATCGTCGAAGACGAGGGGCCACCCATCCTGGAGAGGGTCTGGCCTCCCGGCGAAGCAACGGAGGACCGCCAAGCCATCTTTTGCGGGGAGAAGCCTCTCCCCAACAACCTCATCCAGGAGGGATTGGGTCCTCCGTTCTTGCTGGAGCAAGGGGCTCCGACTCGTCCCGATCTGGTCAACTGTGTGACCCTCACAGCGCCTGCGGAGAGCCGATCCGAGCCATTCCCAACAGCACTCTTGCAAGAGGGAGAACGGGTAGCCTTGCTCGCTCCAGCACCGGTGCTCCGCGGTGACCTGCCCTCCGCGGTAGCGTTGGCCTGCAAAGACGACGAGCTGATCTTCGGCCCCGGATGTCTACAGGTAGAGGACGATCGAGCCCGATGGCGACTGCCGCCAGAACCCTGGTTGCTGCTGTCCGGGGAAGGCACTCCAAAATCAGCTAGCGGAAGTCTGTTGCTCCGAGGTCTACCCCCAGAGAGCACGGTAACACTGGAGGCCCGGGTGCTGGACCTACGGGGGAAGATCCATGAAGCGAGAGGAGAGGTGACCACAAGGGCCCCCATACCGCACGTGGTGTTGAGCGAGGTGCTAGCAGATGCACTGGGACCAGAACCTGCCAGCGAGTGGGTCGAACTCTACAACGACGGAGCACTCCCGGTGCTGCTGGAAGGCTGGGCATTGGAGGACGGCCAAGGACTGACACCCCTGCCACCCTTCGAGATAGCCCCGGGAAGCTATGCACTGCTAGCGAATGAGATGCTGGAAACCTCCGGGGATCATCCCGTGGCCCCAGGCTGTCCGATCCTCCACCTCCCGAAGCTGGGCAAGAGTGGGCTGTCGAATCAAGGGGAGGTACTCACGCTACTGGATGCCCAGGGAACGGCTCGCTCTCGTCTGCCTGCAACGCCGCGCCCCAAGCCAGGGCTATCACTTCAGCGGCTCCATATGGATTTTCCCATGGAGGATGGCGGCCATTTCACCCTGGGGAAGCCGACCCCGTGCAGGTCGAATCTGCCGTGAGCGCGGGTTCTTTGGAGGGGAGGCCCAGTCGTTTCCGGAGGATCTTGTCCTGCTCTCCCAATTCAGCGATCTTGCTCCGAAGGATCTCTGCAATCTTCTTAAACGTGCGGAGCTTGGGCTCCTCATCCAACAAGGAACCTAGATCAACAGGGGGGCCAAAGGTAAGGGTGACAGGCTCCCCTGTTCCATCGAAATTACCCTTGATCTGCCGGGGAAAATCGTTGCAAAGACCTAGGATGAAGGCGGGGATAACGACGGGGCGAGCGAGGCGTACGATCTGGCCAACGCCGGAGTGAGCCGGGAGAAGTTCGTAAGGATTAGCTCCCTTGCCTCGGGTTCCTTCCGGGTGGAAACCAAGGAGTGTACCTCGTTGCTTCGCCATCTCAACCATCACATCGACAGCGTATTGATTGAAGGCTTTGCGGTTGGTGTCCCGAAGGATAGGAGGATACATGGCCATGGCGGACATGACCATGTTGACAGCAACCCCAGCGAGCCCCTCGTAAAAGAAGTTGCTCCGCACCGGAAAGCACATGTGCTCGATCCACCTCGCCTCGTGGAACATGACACTGGAGGTCACATAAAGATCGAAAAAGCTACGATGATTAGCGACCAACACAACTCCACGTTCAGGTCGCAAATTCCGAATGTGCTCTGTCCCCTGGACATAACGCAGCTTACGAGTAGCCAAATCCACCCAGGAGGCACCGAAGGTGCTCAGGTACTTCATCGCCACCTTGTTGGCCGTCGGATTCCGATGGAAGAAGTCGGAGAATCGGAAGGCGACGCGCTCAAACCCTTCCAGGCAGGCGAGCTGTTCGCTTGTTGGCGTGAGCATCCCCAAACCTTGCCAAAGGAGGCTCCGGGCGTCCACCCCCCATGGCTCCCGTCCAGACTTATGAGCATGCACCGCAGTCAGAACCCTGCCGCGCGGGTGAGCCTCCCGTGGGGGCGTATCGCCCATCGAGCCCGCTGCAAGAGCCAACCCCTAAGTCTAAACCCGTCACAAGCTCCAGGCAGAATCTACCTTCTAGCTACGCCCAGGTACCCACCCCGGCTCGCTCTGCTGCGGAGATTCCGAAACCGATCGCACCGAGTGCCAGCAAGGTTCCTCGCCGTGCCATGGAATTCTTCCGAGAAGCTCGTGCAAGGATAGCAGACCTGACCTCATGGGTGCCTTGGCTCCCTAGGACGACCCCTTGCTATTGCGCACGGAAACGGCCCTCTAGATGCGGGTTGTCTGGAGGTTCCATACCAACTTGCTATTGCGCACGGAAACGGCACTATGACCACCATGCGCCCCACTCCCCTGTTCGTTGCGGCTTCCCTCCTGCTCCTCTGGGCCTGTTCGAAGGATTCCCCCTCACAGGCTCCTCCCGCGAGCGGTCTCCAGCCTGATACAGCCGGGAGCAGCGGGCAGGGTGCTGCGGGGGAGGCCCCTGGTGGAGCCAGCGGAAGCGGCACGAGCGCGGGGGTGGGGGGCACAATGGTAGGCAGCGGCGGAACAGGCGCTGCAGGGGAGAGCGTGGGGGGCGGTGGAGCAGGGGGGGAAGAGGTGCCTCCAGGTTGCGAAATCCCGGCGCAGCAGGGCGAATTCTACGCGCTTTCTGCTGAGAGCCTAGAGCAGCTCGACCCTATCCCGATGTGCACCTACCGCGGCAAGGTGGTGATGATAGTCAACGTGGCATCCAAGTGCGGGTACACCCCCCAGTATGCGCCGCTCCAGAAGCTCTATGATACCTACCGGGAAAAGGGCTTCGTGGTGTTGGGCTTCCCCTGTGCCCAGTTTGCCGGTCAAGAGTTCCAGGACGATAAGGATATTGCCCAGTTCTGCACAGAAACCTATGGGATTACCTTCCCCATGTTCACACGCATTGACGTGAACGGCCCCAACGAGCATCCAATTTACACATGGCTCAAAGCCCAGCCCGGAGGCGCCGGGGATATCCCCTGGAACTTCACCAAATTCTTGCTTGGGCGTGATGGAAAGCTCCTCAAGCGTATCCCGACGGATACCAGTCCTGATGCTCCCCATGTGGTGAAGTTGATCGAGGAAGCCCTCGCAGCAGCTCCGTGACCCCCTAGGACTGGACCTCGTAGGGGCAATGGGGCGATGATATCTGCATGAGCCAAGGTACCCCTAAGGGCAAGGGCGGCACTGTGCTGCTGTCCAACTTCACCCCTCCTGGCACTCCCAACCCAGGAGCCCCTCCTCCTGGTGCTTCCCCAGGCCCCCCTGCTCCTCCCGTGCCTGACGTCGGTGGGTGGGGAACCCCTCCGGCAGCCCCCCCCGCAGGTCCGGTCTACGGCTCCCCCCCCAACACGCCCGAAGGCTATGGTTCTCCTTCGGGCATGGCCCCGCCTAGAATAGCTCCACCGGCAGCAACCGGGGGTAGCGTGCCAGACCACGTGCAGGGCCAGAAGACCAAGGTGCTGGGCCTGGAGCAGAACCTGGGCGCCGCTCTAGGCTACTTCTTCGGACTGCCGATGCCTCTCTACCTCTGGCAGGAACCCAAGGAACATCGCTTCGTCCGCTTTCACGCCTTCCAGTGGCTGTTCAGTGCGATTCTTTGCATGATCAATGTTGTCGTCGCGATGATCCCAGTCATCATCGCGCACGTGGATAGCAAGTTGACCGAGGTGGCCTACGCAGCACCGGTGCTGACATTGCCGCTGATCCCCCTGGGGATCTGCGTGCTGATCGCCATGTTCAAGGCATTCCAGGGAAAGGCATGGAAGATCCCGGTGATCGGAGGGATCGCCGAGAAGATGGCGATGAAGTGAGCGAGGAGGAAGGGCTGCGGGATGGAGAGTTCCTGGCACCTGCGGGGCTCTCCCGTCAGCCCCTGGACGGGGTGCTCCGAGCACTGTTCCCTGGGCTGAGCTGGGGCGACGCCCGTAAGGCCATCGCCACAGGCAAGGTACGCATCAACGGCATCCCTACCCAAGATACCCGTCACCCGGTTTCGCAAGGAGATACGGTAACTGTGAACCTCAGGGCGCCTCGCCCTTCGACAGCGCGACGGTTGAGTCGGGAGGTGATCGCTCACCTCGACCCACACCTAGTGGTGGTCCGAAAACCGGCGGGGGTGAGCACTGTCCCCTTCGACGCAAGCGAGACGGATACCCTCGACCAGCTTGTCCGGGCGCTGTTGAGCCGAGAACGGAGGGCACGAGGGGGGAGCGCACAGGGATGGATCGGCGTGGTCCACCGCCTCGACCGGGAAACCTCCGGGCTACTGGTGTTCGCGCTGACACTGGCAGCGAAGAAGCACTTGGCACAGCAGTTCCGGGAGCACACCACGCACCGGCGCTACAGCGCCCTGGTCCACGGGCATGTCAAGCAATCTTACACCTTCCGCTCTTGGCTGGTCGAGGATCGAGGGGACGGGCTCCGCGGATCTACAACAACAGCAGGCCAAGGTCAGCTCGCAATTACTCACGTAACTCCCCTGCGTCACTGGAGGGACGCTACACTCCTGGATTGCCGACTGGAGACAGGGCGCACCCATCAGATACGAATTCACCTCTCCGAAGCCGGATTCCCCCTGGTAGGGGAGCGAGTTTACATCCGTGAGTACCGGGGTCCCTTGCTCCCAGCGCCAAGGCTGATGCTCCACGCACGCGAGCTTGGCTTCGTTCATCCAGCTTCGGGCCAGCCAGTGCAGTACGAAGAGCCCTTGCCCTCCGACATGGCCGACGTGCTAGAGCGCCTAGCCCATGTCCGAAGGTTACCTGGCGCTGGTTCTTCACACGCACCTCCCCTTCGTCAAGCATCCAGAGCACGAACGACCTCTGGAGGAGCGATGGCTCCACGAGGCGCTGTTCGAGTGCTACCTCCCGCTGCTCGACGTCTTCGATCGGCTCACCCGAGAGGACATTCCTTTCGCTATCACCATGTCTTTGACGCCTCCTCTGGCCGCGATGCTGGAAGACAACCTTCTCCGCACTCGCTTCGAAGACCATCTCGATCGGCTGATCCATCTCTGCGAACGAGAGGTCGAACGTACGGAGCACGACCCTTACTTCGGGCCTATCGCCCGCTTCTATCAGCACCGTCTCGACCGCGCTCGGGCAACCTGGGTGGCTTGTGGGGGTCGGGTCGTCAAGGCACTCGCGGCATACCACGCCACAGGCCAACTTGAGCTGATCACTTCCAGCGCTACCCACGCCTACCTCCCCGGCCTGCTCCCTTGCCCAGGTGCCCTCCGCGCCCAACTCCGGCTGGGGGCAGCTGCCTTCCACCACCTGGTCGGCCACCGTCCTCTCGGCATCTGGCTCCCCGAGTGCGCTTACGACCCATGCTTCGACAGGGAAATCGCTGACTCAGGTCTGCGCTTCACCATCCTCGATGCTCACGGCCTACGCCACGCACGTCCTCGCCCTGCCTTTGACATCCACCACCCGGTGATCTCCTCCTCGGGGGTCGCCTTCTTCGCCCGGGACCAGCATTCCTCTGAGCAGGTATGGTCCCGGGAGAGTGGATATCCAGGAAATCCATACTATCGAGATTTTTATCGGGATATCGGCTACGATCTTCCGGAGGAGCAACTCCACGGGGAGGTAGGTCCGTTCAATACCCGGGTGATGACTGGTCTCAAATACTACCGCATCACCGGAAAGACCGACCAGAAGCTCCCCTACATGCCTGGGGTTGCTGAGGATTGCGCCCGGCGTGACGCTCTGGATTTCCTCAAAAATCGGAGCGGACACGCCTACCACCTGGCACCCCTTATGCCGGTCCCTCCTGTCATCGTGGCTCCCTACGATTCTGAACTCTTCGGGCATTGGTGGTTCGAGGGCCCTCAGTTCCTTGAATGGATCTTCCGCCATGCTCACACCCACCACCCCCACGCCATCCGGCCTATCACGCTCCGGGGGTACCTGGATCGGTTCCCTACCGCGTTGGAGGCAACACCCGCTGCCTCTTCCTGGGGTGCCGGAGGCCATGGCAAAGTCTGGGTAGGGCCCGCCGCAGCACACTTCTGGCGCCATGTCCACCACGCTAGCCACCGTATCGAGCACCTGGCACGCCGCAACCACGATGCCGCCGGTATCCGCGGAGAAGCGCTTGATCTGGCCATCCGCGAGCTGTTGCTGCTTCAGACCAGTGATTGGCCTTTCATTTTGTCAACAGCCACAACAGTCGAGTACGCCGAAGCAAGGCTGCGAGCCCATGCCTCTCGTGTTCGACGGCTATGCGGGATGGTTGAGGCAGAATCTATGAGGGAGGCCGATGTGCTCTGGATGCGTGACCTCAATCAGCGCGACAGCTTTCTCTCTGGGCTCAGCAGCAGAGTACTGCGCGGTGCTTTCTTGGAAGAGCGCCCCTTCCAAATGATCAGCTGATCATCTTGGCTCAGGAGCCAGCACCATGATTGATGGAGTGGGCAACCGTCTCTCCCTGCTTGGTGGTTCGATCCCAGATCTTCCCGCTGAACGCTTTAAAGGCGGCGACGGAGATGAGGGCAACGACTCCGACGAGGATGATGTACTCGACCAGGTTGGCGCCTCGGGTATCCTTGAG
>JANWXX010000251.1 GCA_025057345.1 Polyangiaceae bacterium
GGCGATGTCTCAGTACACCTCGGCCGGGGGTTGATCCCTGGTTTCCAGGCGGTTGCGCCCCGGTGTCGTGGTACATGTACTCCCATGAGGAAACACCGTCTTGCTCCGCTCTTGGTGCTCCTGCTTGCCACGCTCATCGGGGGGGCTAGCTGCGACAACGGGGAGGATAGGGCTCCCATAGCTACCGCCGGGGGGGCCGGAGGTTCCGGAGGGGCTGCGGGGGGAGCAGGGAGCGGCGCCGAGAACGTGCAGATCCCGGGGCTATCGGGGGAGGTTTCAGCGGTCTACGACGAGCACGGATTCCTGCACCTGACCTGTGCTACCGATGACGACTGTTCAGCGGCGATGGGATATTTCCACGCGGCCAACCGCTTCTTCTTCATGGACTTCGTGCGCCACCTGGTGCGTGGTCAGCTTGGTGCCATTGTCAACGTGGGCGAGCTGGTGCTGAACCTCGATTACCAGAATCGTCAGTTCTTCGCGACCCCCGAAGGTAAGCCCCTGGAAGACGCCTTCATCGAGCAGGCGGACCCAGGAACGAGGGGGGCACTGGAGGCGTACGCCCGGGGGGTCAACGCTTGGATCGAGGACATGAAGGCCAAGCGCAACGGCGCAGCCCTTACTGACGAGTACAAGTTTGCAGCGCTGGTGAAGGACAAGATCCGTCCCTGGGAGCCCCAGGATAGCGCAGCCGTGGGTCTCTACATGCTCCGAGATCTCTCAGAGTCCAGCTCTGGGGAGATCTACTTGGCAGATGTACTCGTGAAGCTCGACAAGGGGCTGGCCTCGGATCTGCTGGCCATCCGCCCGCTTTACGATGCCTTCACCCTTACCTCCTCCGGGGTACCGGGGGTCGGTCCTACATCCTCGCCTTTGGGCCCCTCGGGCCAAGCCCCCTCGCTTCCGTTCTCACCTCAGGCTCACCAGCGGGCTCAGTCCTATGGGCCTCTGCTCTCCCGGGCGCTCGCGGGGTACAACCCAGAGGCCAGTGGGCACCAGCGGGCCAAGGGGTCGAACAACTGGGTCCTTTCGCCCGAGCGCACTACGGCCAAGAAAGGTTTGCTCTGCAACGACCCTCACCTGCAACTCTCCAACCCCTCCATTTGGTTCCCCATTGAGTTGGACGGAAAGAGCAAGGGTAGCGGGAGCTACCATGTGGCAGGTGGGAGCTTCCCCGGGTTGCCGCTGGTGCTTACGGGCCACAACGAGGACATCGCTTGGGGGGTTACTGTCGTCTACTACGACCTCACCGATGTCTACGTCGAAGAACTAAGCGATGACGGGAAGAAGGTGAAATTCAAGGGGGACCTGG
The DNA here is from genome assembly GCA_025057345.1 of Polyangiaceae bacterium. Taxonomy (GTDB): domain Bacteria; phylum Myxococcota_A; class Polyangia; order Polyangiales; family Polyangiaceae; genus JANWXX01. Next base: position 1,313 of record JANWXX010000251.1, read on the forward strand.
TTTCCATCGTGGAGAAGGAGTTCACCTTTGAGGATGCGAGCACTGGGAAGCCTATCCAGAAGACGCTACGGTGGGTTCCCCACCATGGCCCCATCCTCAGCGAGGACTTGGAAAAGAAGCAAGCGCTCACGGTACGTTGGGTCGCTCACCAGGGAAGCTCTGATCTCCAGGGGTTCTTCGCCCTTGGACGAGCCAAATCCACCTTGGAAGCCCGGGAGGCACTCAAGTTCATCACCAGTGCCAACCAGAACTTCATCGTGATTGATCGCAAGGGTGATATTGGTTGGTTCCCCTACGGTAAGATCCCTCGGAGGCCCTGGGCCTCGCCGGATCTGCCTCCCTGGCTGCCCCTGCCCGGCAATGGGAGCGCCGAATGGGATGGCTTTGTCCCGGTCGACCAACTCCCCCAGATGCTTAACCCTCCTGCGGGCTTCATCGCGACCGCCAACCAAGAGATGTCCGGGGCGAGTGCAGACGGCGACCCCACCAACGATGGCCAAGAGGCCATCCAGTCTTGGGATAAGGCCGACGGCACCCGGATGAAGCGGATCGTCGACCTGATCGCCGCCGGTGGAAACAATCATACCCCAGAGACGATGCAGGCCATCCAAGGAGATACACGGATCCTGCTTGGGGAGCTGATCGTGCCTTCACTCCTGGATGCGGCCAAAACCTCTCAAGATGCAGGAGTTACGGAGGTGGCTTCTGCCCTCGCTCCATGGCAATTCACTTGCCCCACGGGCCTCGCCGGCGACAAGAAGGATAGCCCCAAGAGTACCGACACCACGGAAAGTCGTGAATCTATTGGCTGCTCCGCCTTCCACATCACCCTCTACGCCCTCGGAGTGGCAGCCTTCGAGGATGAACTCAAGGCCGCCGGGGTCAACGTTGGCTCGGTGGATCGAGCCAACATGCTGGCCCGTGCTCTGGGGAAGCCCGGCACGCTCCTCGGGGGTGAGGCGTTCTGGGACGACGTATCCACCACCGACAAGGTGGAAACTCGGGAGGAGATCCTGGTGGCGGCCATGAGCGCAGCGGCTAAGACGCTGGGAGCTCTCGGAGCCAGCAAGGATGAGTGGCGCTGGGGTCGTATCCACACGCTCACTCTCCGAAGCATCTTCGATAACTTTGGCGTCTCCTCCTACAACTTTGGCCCCTTCTCTACTCCCGGCGGCATCCACTCGGTCAATGTGGCCATCCCCTCGGCAACCAAGGATCTCGACCTCTACCACACCAGCGGGGCATCCCTACGCACAGTCCTGGAGGTCGATAAAGATGGTCCTCGCATGCGCTTCCAGTATCCCGGGGGTGCTTCTCTCCACCGTGACAGCCCCTTCTATAACAATATGGTTTCTCGCTGGCTCAAGAACGAGCCCGTCGCTTTCCCCTTTGGCCCCGGCGCTATGGAAAAAGTCGCCGTGCAGATCGCCGTGAAGCCATCTCCGTGAGCCTGAACTACCCGCAACGCTCGGAGGATGACCCTAGCTGCAAGCTCGCGTATCGCCCGGACTTGGACGGAATGCGCGCCGTGGCGGTGCTGGCGGTGCTTCTCTTTCATGCCTTCCCAGAGTTCTTGCCGGGAGGGTTTCTTGGCGTCGACGTCTTCTTTGTCCTCTCTGGCTTCCTCATTTCAAGCCTCCTATTTCGCCAAATCGAACATGGTGGAATCTGCTTCGCGGAATTCTACCGACGCCGGGTACGACGTCTTTTTCCCTCGCTCCTCGTGGTACTTACCTCGACCCTGTGCGCTGGTTGGATTCTGCTCCTCGCCGATGAGCTCAAGCCTCTTGGTAAGCACATCGCTGGGGGAGCTAGCTTTGTGATCAACCTGCTGTTCCTTGAGGAGAGCAATTACTTTGACCATGCCTCCGAAACTAAGCCGCTATTGCACCTCTGGTCTCTGAGCATTGAGGAGCAGTTTTATATCCTGTGGCCCTTGCTCTTGTGGCTTTGCAATCGGATTCTCCTTCACTTGGGTTGGGTTTCCGCTACGGTGATGGTTCTCTCCTTTGGAACCAACCTTCTGCTCGGAAAGAGCGACGGAGCCTTTTACCTCCCGCAGGCTCGCTTCTGGGAGCTCTTGATCGGGGCCTTGCTCGCACATCGTCTGCGCTATGCAAAGCCGGCAGCGGTGGCCGGACTGTGGCAGGGATGGATGGGTCTGCTAGGGCTCCTCCTGGTGCTTGGTGGATTCTTTGGGTGTGCACGAGAGCACGCTGGTCTCTGGGCCTTGCTACCGACACTGGGGACAGCCTTGATGATCGCTGCTGGCCCTGGCGCATGGATTCACCGCACGGTGCTGGCTCATCCGGCGATGGTATTCCTCGGCCTGATCAGCTACCCGCTGTATCTGTGGCACTGGCCGCTCCTTTCCTTCGCGCACATCCTCTCGGTGGACCCGGTGGCTGGTTGGGTCAAGGTATCTCTTTTGCTAGCCTCTCTGATCTTGGCTTGGATTACGTATCGTCAAGTTGAGATCCCTCTCCGATTTTCTTCCTCTCCCAGGGTAATTTTTTGGCTTGTGAGCGGTATGCTATGGATAGGTTCCCTGGGTGCTCTCATGTACTTTGGCAACGGATTCGAATCCATTGCGATTCACAACAAGGAACGAATCGAATATCGAAAATATTTCGATTATACGCTGCCCGACCAGCCCTATATCGAACGGGAGAAAATAGGTGACAAATATCGATTCGACTGTGACTTCTATGATAAAACAAAGAAGAGGATGGGGGCTCCGACCAACGTTCCTCGACCCTCCATTGATCCATCATGCTACTCGCGCCTTCCTGGGCGAAAAGCCGTTCTTATCTGGGGCGACTCGTATGCACAGCAATTCTATTTCGGATTGAGAAAGCATCTCTCCGACCAATGGGACGTCCTCCAGATCGCCGCGACCTCCTGTGGGCCCGACCCATCGGTGGCGCAGCCCTCTACAAGCAATTATTGCGCTCACTCCAACTGGTTTGCGATGAAGACCATCCGTGAGGTCAAGCCCGAGGTCGTGCTGCTTATGCAGGTCCATGGCGATCATCTCCGGCATTCTAGAAAATTCACTGCGGAGCTACGGTCTGCAGGGGTCAAGAGAATCATCTTTGCCGGTTTGACCCCACGATGGTCCCGCGATCTCCATGATATCGTCGCGCGAAAACTCTGGTACAACACCCCGCAGCGTACCTTCACTGGGCTTGACCCACGCCAGTTCGTTAGGAACCGTCAGCTTCTGGATTCCCTCGAACAAGCGCCAGATATTCGCTCTTTCGATGTGTTCAATCTTCTCTGCAACCAGGATGGATGCCTCGTATTTCTTGGCGAGGATCGGAAGGAAGGACTGACCACCTGGGATGCAGGGCACCTTACCCCTCTTGCATCGGATTACATCGCTAGGAACGGACTTGCAGCTCTCGTGGCGGAGCCGTGAAGCTCCGCTGGCTAGGGGACCAGAGGCAGGCTGAGATCAAGGCAAGCATGGCAAGGTAGACTGCCGATTGGGAGGTATAGAGATGATCCATCGTCGAGGAGAAGGCCGGCATGACGGCCAGCAAGGCCCCCGCGATCACGGAGCCGAGGATGACACGCTCCAACCGTGGCAACAGTCGAGCGAGCGGCGCCACAAGAATAAGGAGGATCCAGTAGTAGCAGGAGAGCGAGAGCGCTGTGGCCAAAAGCGGGAGACCCGAGACCGCGGCCACCCAAGGAGGTCGGTGTCGGGAGCGCCACACAACCATCAGCGCGCCCAGGACCGCCAGGGCTTGCAACGGCCACAACCTCTGCCCTTGCGTAAGCTTTCGCTCTCGCCACCTGGCCCAGCGATCGGGTTGCGAGTCATCCGGACCACCGTGGTGTTCCCCAGAGAAATCATGCTGCAAGAGTACCGGGAATCCGACTCGGTTTAGGCTTGTCTGGGCCCGATGAGCCTGAATGTGATGGGCGAATTCTACCCAGGAATTGGGTCCAAAGACCGCTGCGGAGCCGGCAAGGAAAATCCCCCCCGCCAGAGTTGCCCCTACCAGAAACTTCCGGGCGCCCTCTGCCTTGTTTCTCTGGAGAATACGGCGTCCAAAGACCAACAGTGGGCCCAGCATCAGGAACAGTGGCAAGATTCGTATCGCAGCTGCCCCTGCCAGTGACGCTCCTGCCAATCCGTACTTGCGGCGAGCGAGGGCTGCAACCCCCAGGGCTGACAGAAACAACCAGTCTAGGCGTAGAAAAGAGCCACCCAGCCAACCAACCTGCCCCGGCTCCTGACAGCTCAGGAAGGCAACCAAAAGCATCAATACCCGCGGGCCAAAGCCCCAGAAAGTCGCAACACCTACCCCAACAAGGAACAGCAGATCGATTCCCGTGAGCAGGGACAGATACCCACGGGTAGGTCGGTGGAGTGAGGCTAGCGTCGAGCCAAGGAGTGCCCAGGATGGCGGAGGATTGTAGCCATGATCCATCTGGATTTCGTTCCAGGTTTCTAGAGGGATGTGCTCCCGTAGGATTCGGATGTCTTCAACGAAATTGCGCCAACGTTCCTCCTGGAACCTGGCTCGGCAAGTGGTCGCCGAAGTCGTTAGGATCTCATCTCCGCGTACGAGTTGTGCCGTTCCCAGAACCCGGATGATCCTCCCACGGACTTCCTCGACCTGACCCAGCTCTACCTGCGCCTGTGCTGTACAGGCATAGAGGTGCTGGTAGGACAGCTCGCGCTGGTACTTTCCGCCTAGGTAATAGTGAAAGATGTCGTGCGGCTTAAATATACGGGAATCCCATGGAGGCAGCAGCAAGAAGTAGAGAGCGCCCCCGAGGACGCAAGTCGCTGCGGTGGCGCCCTGCATAACTTTCGACGCTGAGGATATGCTGCGACGAGACGCTTGGGCTCCCAACCATATCAGCGCCGCCGCAAATATGATCCGAAGGTGCTGTAGCCGAACATCGGAGAGAGGAGGGTTCAACCCGAGGACTAGCCCTCCTACCAGCATCGTCCCCCCCAAGATACCCACCAGGGCCGGGAAGATTCGCTTCATTGTTCAAGAACTCCCCGAGCCCAGATCAGATCTGGCGCTCTGGGATAACGCTTGGAGAGAGAAGTGACCAGGACGGCTGCTTCCTCCCGCTGCCCCGAAGCAAGCAAGGTTTCGATGAGCAAGCGACGTGGCCCCGGCCGGTTGATGCGCTCTCGGGCATACATGCGAGCCATCGAGAGGGCCTCCTCGGTCCTTCCGAGAGCGAGCAGCCACCGGGCAACGCAACCGTGCGCTCGGGTGGATACCCCGTGTGTTTCCAAATAAGCGATGCAAAAGGGACCATCTGCCGCCTTGGGCTCCAGGAGGGCTTGTGCGAGTCTTCCCTCGGTCCCCCCCTCTGCCGCTGTGGCGCGCAGGGCGCTCTCCTCGGTCCGAAAAACCAAGGAACGTGCCGTATTCAGGGGCACAAGCGCGAGCGCGACCAGACAGGGGACAAGATGCAGGAATGTAGGGAATTTCCCTAGGGAATCTGCCTTGGCGATCCACGGTGCCAGCCACAGTGTCGCTCCGAGGAGAAACACGTATATCCCTGTATCCGGGATCGTTCCACCTCGCACGACAGCCTGCGCTAGTGGCAAGATGCAACTCGTCATCAGGATCGCTCCGGTTCGTGTCAGGGCGAAAGCCTCCGAGCACCGTCGCAGAAGCATGGGCCCTGATGAGAGCAGAAGAGTACCTGCGAGCAGTACGACGATGGCAACTGCTGGGGTAGGACGGGGTGGAGAAAAGGCCAGGACCGGCTCAGGAGGCAGCACCAGGCTTGCCCCAAAACGGCCAAGGATTCCCGCGCCCGCCCCAAGTAGATCCTCGGGGTGTTCCGGCATCTTGCTATCTCGGAGCAAGACTCCCCCTGCAAGGAGACCTCCGAGGAGGGCAGCCCTTCGTGGGTACCGCTCTTTGGCCATGGAGGCCAACC
>JANWXX010000252.1 GCA_025057345.1 Polyangiaceae bacterium
GGCGTCTCACCAACGAGCTTGCCCAGGCACGCAACGCCCTAGAACGCCAAGGAGAGCGATTTGCCTTGCAAGCGCGCCGCGCGGTCCGTCGCTCTCCTCTGGGACGCTACAGCCCAGCTTCCGTACGAATCGCCCAGGAGATGGAGCGGGCCGCACGGGCCCGCGCCCCTCTTGTGCTGCTGACCCCTCCCGGCGTCCCGGCAGAAGCCTACGCTGCCTCCGCACACCTCCAGAGTGATCGCTGCGACGGCCCTTTCCTGCTAGTTGACGGAGCGGACCCGCGGGAGCATCCCATGACCCACTGGCTTGACCAGGTAACCTCCCCGCTGCTACTGGCCCACGGGGGAACCCTCGTTGTCCTTGATCTGCCTGCGCTTCCGGCGGATGTGCAGCGATTGTTGGCAAGGTTTCTGGTCGATCCGACCTCCCACGACTGGCGGGCAGCATGGTTGGATGCACCGGCTTCTTTGGACGTGTTCCTGATTGCTTCGGTACGGGAGACGGTAGACACTTTGGTAGTGCGTGGTCGGCTGGTGGAGGATCTGGCCAATGAGCTGGGGGACCGGGCCTTGCCGCTTCCATCACTGGCATCTAGACCAGAGGATCTCAGGGCCATCGCCTTGGATCACCTGACAAGGCTAGGGCTGGCGCTGCGAGGGGCCCCGGTAGGGCTAGCGGATGACGCGCTAGCGCTGCTAGTAGAACACTCCTGGCCGCTCAACGATCTGGAGCTGGAGCGACTCTTGTACCAGGCATTGCTACGGTGCAAAGGTCCAGCCCTTCGGGCTGAAGACGTAGCACCTTGGCTTCCCTCCGAAGAAACCATCCCCCGGGTTTTTCGGGGGTGATCCTCAGCTACCGAAGCGCTCCACAAGGGCCTTCGCCCGTTCGATAAAGGCCCGCTGGTGGAAGCGTTCAAAGTCAGCCCACGTGGTGAGGGAGGTGGTGTCCCGGACGCGGTCCAGAAAGACCTTGCCGAGCAGATGATCGACCTCGTGCTGATACGTTCCAGCACTCAACCCGCGGACATGAAAATCCAGAGGATTCCCCTGCCGATCCAAGGCTTGCACCCGCACCTGCGTGTATCGCGGTACCAACCCGCGGAGGTTGGGCACTGAAAGACACCCCTCGTAGTTGTCAAAGGTTTCGTCAGTGATCGGGATGATCTCTGGGTTCACCAACACTGTGAGCGGGATCGGTGGCTTGTAGGGATACCTTGGGTTGTTGTCGACCTCAATGGCGCAGAGGCTCACAGGCTCATAGATCTGGGGCGCCGCCAGCCCTGCCCCGTTCGCATCCCGCATGGTTTCGATCAGGTCATCGATCAGCCGTTGGAAGGTCGGGGAAAGCAGCTCATCCCGGGTCACCTGGCGTGCCGGCCGCCGCAGAATCGGGTGCCCAATGGTGGCGATCTTTCGGAGAGACATGGGCTTCTGGGTGAACCATCCTCGCCGATGACGCAAGCTGACCTGGACTTAGGTTACATTCTCGCTGATGCGTTTGCACTCCTTCGCTCTCGCCCTGTTCTTCTCAGGGATCTTCTCCCTGCTTGCCTGTTCCGGAAGCGATGCGACCCACTCTCCCGGAGCTTCTGCGTCGGGCTCTGGGGGCTCCGGTGGCTCCGACGGGGGCACAACCGGGGATGGCGGCAGGGCAGGCGGGGGAGCAGCCGGGGACGGTGGTGGCGGGTCGGGCGGAACCTCGATCCCATCGTGCCTGGAGACGCCGGTGGGGGCCCCTTTCTTCACCAATGCGACAGAGCGCTGGGGGCTGAGCCCCGAGAAGCTGAACGTCCTGGGGAATCGGCTGACAGCGGCGGACTTGGACGGCGATGGCTACCCGGACCTGATCGTGCATCGAGGGGGGAGCAATGCAAGGACCGACATAGAGGCGGCCCAGAAGGACAGCAACAAGTGGCTGGTACGGGTGCTGATGAACCGTCCGGCACCAGATGGCCAGGGACGCACCTTCGTGGATGCAACGCTGGAGAGCCAATATGGGAAGATCCCCGGAGACACCGAGGGGAAGGAGCTGCGCTCAGCGCACTTGGTGGTGGCTGCTGATGTGGACAACGACGGAGATCTTGATCTCTTTAGCGGAACCTACATTGACGGTAACGCAGATCCGACCAAGAACCCCGACCGGGGCGATCGGAGCAGGATCTTGCTGAACGACGGCAAGGGGGTGTTCACCATCGCCCCTCCTTCGGATGTGACCCCGCCGGATACGGAGACGCCCCCCACCACCGGGGCCTCTTTTGTGGATGCGGACCGGGACGGCAAGATCGATCTGTTCGTAGGCTTCTGGTACAAAAACTACGGGCTGTCGGACATGGGTACACAAGCCCAGCTCTACAAGGGCAACGGCGATGGAACCTTCACCACCATCACCACCTCGGTCGGCCTCAAAACCCAGGGAAGTTCAAGCTCCTTCGCCAAGGGAACCAACCACCGCCCAGCTTATGGGGTCACCGCCTGCGATCTTGACGACGACGGTGCACCAGAGCTCATGGTTTCCGCCTACGGTCGCCAGTGGAACCTCCTTTATCAGAACGACGGCAAAGGCTTTTTCAAGGAGGTAGGCCAGGCCAGCGGCTTTGCTGGCGACGAAAACACGAGCTTCCATGACAATCAATTCTTCGCCTGCTATTGCACCGTTAACAAGAGTGAGCCAGCCTGCGCTAAGGCGATCAAGCCGATGATCCAGTGTCCCTCCCCACCCGGGGCCAACTGGAGCAAGAGCGGGGAAAACCCCTGGCGCAACAATGGCAATACCTTCAGCACCTTCTGCGGCGACATCGACGGCGACGGAAAGAACGACCTCTACAACGCAGAGATTGCCCACTGGTGGGCTGGAAATGGCAGCGATCGCTCTCAGATTCTGAGGAACACGAGTACGGGTGGAATCCTCTCCTTCCAGCGCCTCACCCCCGAGGAGGCCGGCACGGTCGTTCCACACCCCACCGTAGATTGGAACGAGGGCGGGATCTTTGCCGCCGGAGCCGATCTGGACAACGATGGGCGCCTTGATTTGTTCCTCGGTACGACCGACTACCCGGACCAGTATGGCTACTTCTTTCAGCAGCAGGTCGATGGCACCTTCGTGGAGCGAGGTGAAGTATGGAACCTCCGCCATCCTTGCGCTAGCGGAGTCGCCATCGCCGACTTCGACCGAGATGGTGACCTAGATGTGATCCTCGGCGCAGGGACTGCACGTGATTGCGGAAAAATTTGGTCTGCAAACCATGTTCTTTTCTATGAGAACAACGCAAGTACCCAGGGAAAATCGGTAGCGATCCGCCTCCGCGGAACTACCGCCAACGGTGCAGGCATCGGAGCCCGCATCACCCTGGAAGCCGGAGGACGCCGGCAGACCCGAGAGATCAGCGGAGGCTACGGCCATATGGCCATGCAACACGACACCATCGCTCACTTTGGCCTCGGCGCTTGTGAAACCATCGATGCTGTCCGTATTCGATGGCCTTCCTCCGACGAAGAGCAGGTTCTTACCGGCGTCCCCGTCGCCCACCTGATCCAGATTACCCAAGGCTCCTCTACCCCCCAGGTGCTCATTCCCGCGGACCCATGAAACCTGGTGATCACCCTGCATTCTTCCGCTTCCCTGCCCCCGAGGGTCGCTCCCGGGAGAGCACCTTGCGCCTAGACCGCGAAGGCCGCTTCTGGCACGACGGTGAGCTGGTCGAGCACCCGCGCTTGGTCGAGGCGCTCCACTCTTGGATCAGCCGCCACCCGGATGACGGTCGCTACATCCTGACCAACGGTTACGACTGGACCTACTTCTCCGTCGAGGATGCCCCCTTCCAAGTCCGCTCCGTCCTCCTCGATTCCGAGAAGATCCTCCTTCGCCTCTCCAATGGCCGCGAAGTAGAACCCCTTGACCTCTCAGTAGCCGAGGACGGCTCTCTCTACGCTCGCATTAAGCTCGATGGACAGCCCTACGAAGCCCGATTCTCCCGCCATGCTCAGGCCCAGCTCGACCCTGTACTAGAGGAGCACAACGGTGTGGTGGGTATCCGAGCAGGCTCGCGCTTTCTCGTTCCTGCACCCCGAACCACCAACCCCACGTGAACCTCTGGATCACCCGCCGCGCCTTGCTGACCGCCTGTGGAGAAGGCCCCCCCAACCCGGTAACCTTCCCCTGGAACCAACTCCCCAGCGGAGCACGGGGTGCTCTCTTGCCTCGCCTCGCCAGCGAGATATGCCCTCATGTCAGCCCCCGAATTGAGCAGCGCGATCGGGCCTGCGCCCACGTGTTGCTAGCCGTCCACCGGCTCCTCGACGGAATCTCTGACCTCGGTCCTCCAGAGCGCACCGGCATCATCCTTGGGACCGCACTTGGCTGTGCCTCCGTCAACGACGCTTACCACCGGAGCACACTTCCTCCCGTCTCCCGCCCCTCCCCGGTCCTCTTCGGCTACACGGTTCCTTCCGCACCGGTCGGGGAGGTAGCTGCAGCCTTCGGGCTCCGGGGACACCAGCTGGTGATCATGGCCGGGGCCTGCTCGGGTCTTGCTGCCACCGCAGAGGCCTGCAGCGCCCTCCTGCTCCACCGTGCAGCGGCCATCATCCTCCTGGCAAGCGACGTACTCTCACCTGATCGCATCGAGCTGCTCCACCAGCAGGGCTCCCCTCCCCCGGTTGAGGCCACCGTGGCGCTGCTAATCGAGCGCCCGGACCACGCCACCTCCCGGGGTCGCGCTCCTCTCGCAGAGCTAAGGCAGGTCACCCCGGTCCCTGCCTCGACTACCGCCATCCACGCGACCTTCACCTACCTCGGAGCCACCGGCCTGGTGGAGCTGGCAGCCACCACCAGCCCGGGGGAACGTCTCGAATTCTTCGCGGAAGATCGGGGGGTGCGATGGCGACTCAGGGCGCGGTTTCAGGGAGGAGGTACGCAGACCTTGGTGGGCGATCCATCCGCGGCGAAGGTCACCTGATCGGAGCAGGTAGCCACGGACGTCGAGGCCCGACAGAAGGAGCAATCCGCGGAGGTCGTGCAGGTCTTCATGCAGTAGGTGAACCCATCGGTGTGCTTGACGCACCGGGAATCCTTGGGGCATCCACTGTCGTCCTTGCAATCACGGACGCCGCAGTAGCCTCCACGAAGCGACGAGAGGCACGTGAGGTCGCTCCGGCAATCGCCGTCACCCCCGCAGCCCGCGCCGACCCCGCAGTCTCCGGGGACGCAGACCTTCCGGTTCTCCTTCCCGCCCCCGGAGGAGCGGCAGATGAAGTCGAAGCTGGCCTCCTTCTGGCAGAAGAGCTGATCGTCCGTGGTGTCGGTGTTCGCGGCCTTGATATCGTCCGCGGCGCAGCTCAAAAAACACATCTTCTTGCCCGTGGACTCGAAGGGTGAGCAGACCTGACGGATGCTGGTCTTGCACTCCCCCTCGACGGCGCAGCAGTCCGCGTCGGTCTTGCAGAGGTGGGTGCAATAGCCTCCCCGTACCCGGTCCAGGCAGAGGACCTCGCCTTTCACGGTGCCGTTAAGCCCGGCGAAGCAGTCCGCAGGTGCCTTGCAGGTGGCACCGACGAACTCCGGGCTCCCTCCGCCACCGCCCCCCGCAGCTCCTCCGCTCCCGGAAGGCGCACCACCCCCCTCGTCGCCCCCCTCGTCCCCGCAGGCCCCCCCCAGGATCAAGCTCAGCCCGGCAATCAGGCACATCAGCGTCACGGGTCGTCTCATCGGAACCTCCTGCCCCGGGATAACCGTTCCCTCAAAATCCTTCAATCTCCCGGGCCCTCCCTCCCACGACCGACCCGGCATCTCCTAGAACCATACCTCCCACCTGTCTGGGCGGAAGGGGGCCGCATGGGCGGTCATGGAGAGGCGATCCGTAGTCCCCTGGAAGGGCTGAATCTGGTGGAGTCGGTAGCTATCAAAGACCACCAGATCGCCGGCCTCGTAGGTGACCGTGGCGTGAGGGAGGTGAGCTACCTGCTTCGGATCAAGGGCGTTATCTTCATAGTGCAACGCATCCCAGAGGCGCAGACCTCCCCCTGCCTCGGGAGGCTGGAGCATCACCACCAGCGAGAGCGCTGGAGCACGCTCGTCCACATGAGCCTCGGTGAGCCCCTCGATGTCTGCATGGATGACCCCGCCATGCCGAGCAACCCACTCCCCAGCAGGGAAGATGTGTACCCCAGGGCCGCACCAGCCCCGCCGGAGGAGAGCCGGAGTACCCACCAGATCTTCAATACGATCATACATCCAGCGAGTCAGTCCTGGGACAAATTGCTCGACAAGCGAGTTGGACTCTCGAGCATTGGCGAAATAGTCCTGGCTTTTGCCCTGTTCCAAGTGGGTGTACCAGGCGCGCCCCAGGGAGAACTGTTCCCCACCAAAATCGCTGTTCCAATAGGCACGCCCTGCCAGGACTCCCTCGCTGTAACGACGGCAGTCCTCCTTTGGAAGTGCTCCTCGCAGACACAGCCCCAGGTGCTCAGTAAGACATGCCTGCAATGCCGCAAAGCCACGAGGAGCTGCCTCCCAGGGGAGATCAAGGATGGTCGCTGTACTCATGGCAAAGGGAGGGGAGGCTGCAGGGTGACTCGTTGATCCAGACAACTCGCCAAGCGCTCCTCAACACTCTCCGGGGCAGGCGGAGCCGACGAGATCAATGCCCCTTTGCCCGCTGTCACCTGGAGAATGGCCTGGGCCACGTAATCGGCCGCCTGCGGCTCAAGCCCAGCCAAAGGAGCCTCCAAGACCAGCACCGACGGCTCATGCACAAGCGCCAATGCCAATAGCGTCAACCGCCGGTACGCCACGTGAAGCGAGCCGAGAGGACGGGATGCCCAGGCTCCGAGCCCTACCACCCGGCAGAGCTTGGCTGCCAAGGCCGTAGCGGATTTCCCGGGAATCCCCAGTACTCGAGCCCCCAGAGTAACCACCTCCAACGGAGCTAGTTGGAGCGGCAAGGAAGGATCCAGAGGAACCAATCCCACGGAGGAGGGAGAAACTTCTGGAAGCGGCTGTCCCTGAAGCCGGAAGACCCCCTCCTGGATCACAGCGCGGCGAAGGAGCGGGCCAAGCACGGGCTCCACGTCTCCAATCAGAAGGACACGAGGCCCCTCAATACAGAGGGAGAGGGGTTCGTGCCCAGGACTTTCCCACGGGGAGACACGAACCGCATCAAGGAGCAAGAGAGGTTCGCTCATGGCCAATCCGGGAAGCCCTCTAGACGTGCCTGGGGCGTG
>JANWXX010000253.1:0-305 GCA_025057345.1 Polyangiaceae bacterium
TGCCGCGCGCTTACCTCCGCCAAGTGGACATCGCCCTCAAGACCCAAAACACCAAAGACCTTGAGGATCTCACGGTCCGTATGGGGGCGACCCCTGGCGATCCTATGTTGTCCTACGCTCGGGCCAAAGCACTGCTAGCCTTGCGCAGGCCCGCGGAAGCCAAGGCTGCTGCTGCCGCAGTTCCTGCCGGTCACCCCTTCCATCACCAAGCCAAGTACCTCCTCGGGGTCGCCGAACTCCGGGAGATCCTGAGCCGGGGGGGCGGCGGGGCGCGCCCCCCGCGCGGGGGGCGCCCCGCCCCCCCG
>JANWXX010000253.1:315-7198 GCA_025057345.1 Polyangiaceae bacterium
CCCAACCCCTGGAGCACCTCCCCCACCTCCCTCGCCTTCCCGCTTCGCCGCTGCCATTGAAGCATTCCGCCAAGTGACTCAGCTCCCTTCTGATACCAGCGAGCATCGCCACGTCATTGACCTAGCTTGGCTCGCTATCGGACGCCTCTTCTACGAGGCTGAGCAATGGAGCGATGCCGCAGATGCTTACGGTCATGTGGAACGCACCTCCCCCGAATTCGGGACTTCTCTCTATGAATTGGCCTGGGTCCATGTGCGTCTCAACGACACCAGCCGTGCTACACGTGCTCTAGAGATCCTCTCCGTAATCGACCCAACCAACTCATATCAGGCCGATGGCTCCTTGCTCCGAGCGGATCTGCTGCTTCGGAGTGGAGAGTACAAGAAGGCCCTGGAAATCTACGAGAGCGTACGTCGAGATTACGACCCTATGCGCGAGCGCGTCGACGCCTTCCTCCAAAGCACGAAAGATCCAGCAGTCTACTATGACAAACTTGCTAACACCCATGAGTTGGAAGGGATCGACAGCGCAAACCTGCTCCCCCCCCTCGCCACCCAGATCGCCCGCGAGGCTCAGGATGGTCCTACCGCCTTCGCCCTCCTCGACGACATCGGCAAAAGCCGCGAGTTGCTCCGTCAATCCCAAACCATGATCGCCAAGCTCCGAGCTGTACTTGCCGCGCCCAACCGGGTCAAAGCCTTTCCTGACCTGCGTGCAGGCGACGAGCAGGCTCTGCTCTTGATCAACCGTATCACCCAAAGCCGCGGGTTCCTGGCTCAGGGGCTCGATGACGCAGTCCCCGGTGACGGCTCCGGCGAGCTGGCCTCCGTCCGCCAAGAGCGCCGTGCTTATCAGCAGCGTCTCAAGCTCCTGCCATTGACCGACGGTGATTTGGCAGAACGAGAAGCCTCTGCAGATCGCCAGTGGAACCGCGTCGCCCAGTCACTCCAAAGGCTCCAGCTCGAAGTCGACCAGATCCAAGCCATCTCCAACAGCCTCAAGAATATCCTAGCCCGCACCCTGCCTGACAACCCCAACCAAATTCGCATGTGGCAGGATGAGCTGGCCGCCAATGACCGGGATCTGAAAATGTACCGCGAACAAATCGCCGCTCTCCGCAAGCAAGTCGAATTCGGTAGACTCCAAGTCGGATACGGCGACCAACGCTTTGTCGACGACGAACAAGTACGGATCCTCTTCCGCGACCGCCTCACCCGCGAACTTCAGCTCGTCGCTGCGACTGGCGGAGCCGGAGCCGAATACGCTAGCCGTGCTCTCCCGGTGATGAACCAGGCCGCTGCTACTGAGGAGAAGCTTCTAGCTGTGCGTCGCGAAATCCAACGGGAGGTCGACAGAAAGACAGCCGAGGTCGAGCAGACCGTTGCCCAAGAGGCAGTCCTCATCGACTCCTTCGCCGGTCGCCTTGAGTCCCTCGATCAGGAAGCCCGCCTCGTCATCGGCCAAATCGCCATGCGCAACTTCACCCTGGCCCGTGACAAACTCCGCAGTATCGTGCTCCGAGCTGACGTCGGTGCTTCCCAGCAAGCCTGGGAAGTCCGTGAGGCTCAGATGTCCCGGGTTGGTCTCCTCCTCCGGGAGCGAGGCCGCGAGAAGAAGCTCCTCGAAGCAGAACTCAAGGAGGTCCTTGATGAGGCCTCCGAGCCGCCCGCACCATGAACAAGGAATCCTCCATGAACGGTCACCCCCGCGCGGGAGCCCCCAGGCGGCGGCTCCGCTCGTTGCTATCCTTCGGGCTAGTTCTCGGCCTCGCGTTGGGCATCTCCCTTGACGCATCCTCCCAGCAGGCTCCCAAAAATACCAAAGCCCCTAAAGGCGCCAAGCCCCCCGCCAGCGCTAGCACAGCCTCCGCCGGAGAGCCCACCACGACCGGCGAGTTCATCCCCACACCGGTATCGACAGCAACCAGCCCCTTCCCCACCTCCTCTGCAGTCCGCAAGGCGGCTCCTCCCCCTCCACCTCCCACCGACGAGCAGCTCGCTGCCTTCGAGGAGCTCCGTAAAGAAGTCGATGCCTACGAGCGGGATGGCCGCGAATTCCGCGACGCAATCAACTCTGCAGTCCGCCAGCACTTCGAGGCTCGGAAGCAACGTACCCTCGGTGCCATCGACCGATCTCTCAAGCGTGAAGGTGGCAAGCTTGTCGAGGCTCGCCTCGATGCCATCAAACGCTTCGAGCAATTTGTGGCCACCTATTCCGGGGCAGCAGCACACCCAGAACACACACCAGACGCCATGTTCCGCCTAGCTGCGCTCTACGAGGAGCATGCTGCCACCCTCACCGCTGAAGATCAGAAGCTTGAGCAGAAGGCCGAGCAAAACAAAGCCATCGCCCTCTACAAACGCATCATCCACGAGTTTCCCAACTACAAGGAGCGTGCCGCCATCTTTTACTACCTCGGTCATGCGCTCAACAACACAGAGCGCGCTACCGAGGCCCAGCAGGTCTGGCGTGCCCTTGTATGCTCCAATAAGTACACCTACCCAGTCACCCCCGTCCCCACCGATCCAGATCCGATCCTCGATAAAGAGCAAGACCACTCCGAATCCTACTGGCGAGCCTGGAACGAGATGCACCAGACTCCTATCGGGATGGATAAAACCCTGGGCAAGGGAGGTAAAAAAGATCCCAAAGCCAAACCAATCAAACCGATCAAGCCCAAGGTACCTCGACAAAAGACAGCCGGTGACGGCAAGACCCCGCGAGAAGAACCCTCTAGTTCCGAGGAGGAGATCTCCTATACCGAGATCTACCCCAAAGATTGCGTTCCTATCCCCCAGAAAACGGAGCCAGGTAAGGATCCTCGCTACATCGCTGAGGTTTGGTGGCAAATCGGAGACTTCCACTTCGACCTAGGAGACGTAAAAGCAGGCCCCTTCAACTTCAACCGGGCTGTATCCGCCTACCGAAAGTCCATGGAGTCTGTGCATCCAGACAACCGGTTCAAGAACCCAGTCTACGGTGTGTCCATGTACAAGCTTGCCTGGACTTACTTCAAGCAGCAGCGCTACGAGCAAGCAGTTCATGCCTTCGTAGACCTGCTCAAGTACACGGACGAGCTGGAGAAAATCACTGGAGACCCCGGTACAGATTTCCGCAAGGAGGCCGCCGATTACATCGCTGGTTCCGTCACCTTCTTCGATTTTGCTGGACCAGCCGAGGACGAACCCTTTGTCGTCCGCCCAGATGTGGTGCTTGATTCGGGGCTCCCTCCTTCCGAGCAAGAGAGGAAGATGCGTATCGGTCTGGAGCGCATCCAGGATGAGAAGCTGATCCCTCAAGACCGACCTTGGACTATCAACATCTATCGTGCTCTCGCGAAGGAGTACCACGAACTCGGCCACTACGGCAGCGAGACCGCCACCCTAGAGGCGATCCTCAAGAAGTTCCCGATGCACCCCGACATTCCGGTCATCGTCGACGAACTGGCACAGCGCTACGACCACCGGGCACGCTACGCGCAACCAGGCTCTCCCGAAGTCCAAGAGTATCTGACCAGAGCCCTGGAGGCACGCACGAGCCTAGCCAACTACGTGGATAGCGGCGACGGCAAGATCAAACCCTGGCTGGAAGCCAACAAGAACAACCGCGAGGCTATCCGGCGGGCCGAGCAACTGGTCAAATCCGGCCTCTATAACGCCGCCGCTCAGCATACCACCAATGCGCGCGAGGCCCTCAATGACGCCAATCAGACGACTGACCCAGAGAAGCAAAAAGCTGCACTTCGCCGCGCCCTCAAGGAATTCGAACAGGCAGAAACAGGTTGGGAAGCTTACCTCAGCCAGGTCCGTAACACCCGCGAGTCCTATGAGTCCACCTTCTGGGTCGCGGATTCTCGCTACCATCAGGTGTTTATCCTTGTTCAGCTCGGTCAGACAGTGCCCCCCGAGAAGTATGTTGCTGCTTACCAGATGGCCGCCGATGTCCGGGATTCCAACGAGAACGACAAGTATCTCGAACCTGCGGCTCAATACGTCGTCGCACTCACCGACCTCGCTCTCAAAGAACAGCAAGCCCTCTTCAAGACTACGGGAGGCCGTGAGGGTGTCCCCACCAAAGAAACCTTCGTCTATTCCGGGTCAGGAGCTAACATCAAGCTGGATAATACCCCACCATCCGCTCCTGCTCTGGCAACGGTAGCAGCTCGGGATGAGTACATTGCCCGGGTGCCTCCTACCAGCCAAACTGCCATCGACAACGCTCACCTCTACCAGTATCAGAGCGCTGAGCTCTTCTACGTTCACGCCCAGCTCGATGAGGCTAAAAAGCGCTTGGAGCAGGTCGTCAAGGATCAATGCAAGAAGACCAAATGGGGGTTTGAGGCGCAGATGCGCCTTCTGACTATCCTCCGTGTCGAGGGAGACATGGCAGGCGATCCGGAGCGCGCCAAGCCAGTAGCCGATGCCATGAAAAACCCGTCCACAAGCTGTGCCATAGATGAAACCCAGCGGCAGAAGGGAGAAGCAATCGCCACCAACATCATCCAAGGAGGTTTCTTCCAGATTGCTGCTGCTGCTTTCGAGAAAGCCTGCATGAGTGAGCCCGATCCGGCCAACCCAGGGAAAACACGCTGCAAGCCGGCTGCCCAGGATGACTCTCCTGAGCGCCGCAAGCAGTGGCGCGTCGCCGGAGGTCTTTACGAATCGGCCCTCAAGGAAGCCCCTGGTCGCAAAGAGGCCCCAGAGGCTGCTATCAACGGAGCTTACGCCTACAAGCAGGTCGGTGAGTACGACAAGGCCATCGACATGTACGGCCTCTTTATCCGAGAGTATGGCAAGGAGGAGACGCTCACCAAGCTAGAGAAAGGCGACAGCGAAGAGCAGAAGGAGTATGAGAAGCGAGTCACCTTCCTCAAGCTCGCCTACGACTCACTCTCTGAGGCTTACGTCCTGTTTTTCAACTACGTAGCTGCTGCAGAAACCTACGAAAAGATCTCCAGTATTGAGCGCTTCGACCAGGGCAAACGCAAGGAAGCCGCCCGTAACGCTCTCGTACTCTACGCCAACTTGGGTGACCAGCCCAAGATGGAGGCGATGCGCAACCGCTTCCTCACCTTCAAGCCTAGCGCGGAAGACAAGGCAGAGGCCGACTACCTTGTGGCCAGTGCCGATCTCAAGCGCTGGGACGAGCGGGCAGACGTCGAGGCCAACCGGAGCGCCCGTCAGAAGGCGATCAATTCCCTGGTCAATTTCTACGACAAGAACAAGAACAACAAGGCTGCCAGCCAGTACAACGTCAACGCAGCCTACTGGGTAGCCCGCATGAAGGCCTCAGCCGGTGAGCGTACCGCCGATGACTGGTGGAAGAACACTATTGACGCCTACACCAAATACCGCAGCGCCAAGGGCGATGGCGTCAAGGGCTCGCTGGAAGCAAACATGGCCGCAGAGGCCGATTTTACCCTCCAGGACGCGGATCTGAAAAAAAATTTCGACTACGACGCTGGCCACCACCGCTACAAGGGCACGGTGGTGGAGGTCGTCAAGAAATACCAATCGGATGCCAAAGATGCGCAAAAGTATTACGACAAGCTGGAGCGCATCGCGAGCCTGGACAAAAACAAGAATCACTACAACGCTCCTGAGTTCATCGTCGCCGCGATGGCACGCCAGGGTTCGATCTACGACTCCCTACGGACAGGCTTGTTCAACACCCGAGAGCCGGCGCTCAAGCTCTTCACTCCGCAGGAAGAGGCTCTGCTCAAACGCCTTGAGGAGAGCGAGCAGGAAGAGCTCTTGGAGAAAGCCATGATCTATCGGGAGAACCGCACTCAGCTGTGGCGAAAGAAGCGGGACGAGGAGCTAACCGCTGCTGATAAAACCATGATCGTGAAATACACCCTGGCGGTGGTACTAGCTCGGAAGTTCAACATCCGTAGCCCTGCTATTAAGAAAGCTCTCCAGCGCCTTGCCTTCTTCACCGACGTGCTAGGCGACCCGAAAATGCAGGAATACACCGAGCCTATGGAGAAGAACGCCGATCTGAACTTCAAGTACGAGAACGGCATGTTCCAGAAGACGCGGCCCGGCATGGTGGTCGAGCCCGAGGTTTCGGTAGTGCCTCCCCCGCTGCCGGCGTTGGTGAAGTGAAGGAGCCCACAATGCACCGATCCCGACACCTCCCGCTGCTCTCCCCCCGCGATGGGCGTTCGGCTTTCCTGGTGCTCACCGTCTTCACCACCGGCTCGTTCCTCACTGTTGCCTGCGGGCCGAAGAAGGTACCGGTGGTCCCGAATTCGGACGTACCCACAGCCACGGCCACAGCCACAGCCACGGCCACCACACCAGCCATCATCGGCATCACCGACGAGTCCACCGACGAGAGCGCCCAGGCCGAGCGCTTCGAGATGAACGCCTCTGCCAAGGCCGCCTACGCCCGGGGGATGCAGGCCTGGGCGGCAGGAGATCTCCTCAACGCCCGCGCGGCTTTTACGGAAGCTACCCAGGCCGATGGTAAGGCGTACCAGGCCTTTTACTCCCTCGGCGTCATTCTAGAACGCATGGGGGAAAGCTCCGCTGCTCTAGATGCCTACCGCAACGCTTACACCGCGCTAGCCAGCTACGAACCAGCCCTCGCTGCCTATGGCCTTGCCCTTGCCCGTCGCGGTAGTCTGGCAGAAGCGGATGACTTCCTAGCGGACAAGCTCCAGCGTCTTCCCAAGAGCGTCGCTATCCTGACTGCATTGGCCGAGGTGAAATCCCTCAAGCGAGACACTGGCACAGCTCAGCGCTACGCCCAGGATGCCCTCAAGATTCGACCTAGCTATGCCCCCGCCATGGTAGTTCTGGCTCGCGATCATTACCGTAACCGACGCCTTGATCTTGCTCAATATGCTCTGGATGCCATCATCGGAAAGGAGGGTAC
>JANWXX010000254.1 GCA_025057345.1 Polyangiaceae bacterium
GAGGTCGTCAGCTCGATCTCGGTGGTCAGCGTAGCGATTTTGTCGACCCGAGCTACAGCCCCCAACCTCGAACGACGGAAGGAGAAGCCCGCCGAATTATCTACCTTGTTCGAAGGATCGCGTACATCCTTCTGCTGCCAGGTAAAACGCGGCTGAAGGAAGCCAAAGATCGCCAAGCGGCGTATATCCTCCGGATCGCTTTCGCTGTTCTTCTGCTCAAAGACCGTCACCCGCGCTGCGGCAGTGCAAGGGAGGAGAAACAACATCACAGCGACAAGCGGCGAGGCCCAGGAGTGCATCGGTCCGCATTGCCCTGGTTGGTTCCCCGAAATTGTGTCATTTTCGCGATGAACCTCCTCACCTGAAGGGCACATGCCCCTGTAGGCTGTAGGCTTCTTGAAGCTACCTCCTCGCATTGTAGTTGCCCTGGGTCTGGTCAGCCTGTTCACGGACATGGCAAGCGAGATGGTGTATCCGCTCTTGCCCAGGCTGGTAGCGGTCCTGGGGGCGGGAGCATGGTGGTTGGGGGCCATCGAGGGGGTAGGAGACGCGACGGCTGCGATTCTCAAGCTGTACTCGGGGAAGCTAGCGGATAGGGTACACCGGAGAAAGCCCCTAGCGCTGGCAGGGTATGCCCTATCGAATGTGGTGCGTCCGATGGTGGTACTGGCCGCGGCCCCCTGGCAGATCGTTGTGGTACGCTTTGTCGATCGGATCGGGAAGGGAATCCGGTCGAGCCCCCGGGACGCTCTGCTGGCTGCGAGTGGGCCACTGGAGCGCAGCGCCGCCACCTTCGGCTTCCACCGAGCGATGGATAATCTGGGTGCCACCCTGGGGCCACTTCTGGTCGTTGGTGGGCTCTGGCTCTGGGATGGGGATATCCAGAAGATCCTCCTGGCGAGCGCGGTGCCAGGACTCCTAGCGGTGCTGACCCTTAGCCTCTTTGTTCAGGAGGATGCTCCTGTCCCATCCGTTCGCCCTGTCTCCTCCATGGTTGCTGGCCCCCCTCCCGAGGCACTCCGGAGTTACCTGCTGATCCTCGGGGCTTTCTCTGTCACTAACACGAGCGACCTATTCCTGCTCCGTCGTCTGGAGGAGCTGGGGGCGCCCACCTCCCGGGTGGCTCTGTTTTGGGCGCTCCTCAGCGGGGTGCGGGCGCTCTCGGGCTTCCCCGGCGGCCTGCTGGCGGATCGCATCGGCCGCACCCGCAGCCTGATGCTTGGATGGCTCCTCTACGCCGTCGCCTATGGGATCATGGCCTCGGCCCCGTCGCTTACGATATTCCTTCCCGGATTCTTTGCCTATGGTCTCTTCTACGGCTTCACCGAGGGGGCCGAGCGGGCCATCGTGGCCACACTGGCGCCGCGTCCGGTACTGGGGGCCGCCTTCGGTCGCTTCCACATGATCACCGGCATTGCAATGCTCCCCTCCAACCTGATTTTTGGCCTTGCCTGGGATCGCTGGGGAGGCCCTGTCTGCCTCGCCGTCTCTGCGACCGGCTCCCTCCTCGCCCTAGGGACATTGGCGCTCTGGTCCCGGCGTCACGGGTCTGGCTGAAGCACCGGCACCGATTCGTTGCTCACGGGAGCTCAGGCGTAGTGAAATGTAGAACCCGCGCTTGGTGGCCCCAAGAGGCCCCCTCCGCGGTGTGTCCGCCCTTCTCCAGGAGCTGATAGCGTATCCCTATGGAAGGGTAGAACGCGCAGCGATCATCCTCAGTGGAGTAGTACTCGTCCTCGCCTCCGCCCCTTCTCTACTGCACCCCCACGAAGCGATCCATCACCCGACCAAGATTCCAATCTGCAACAAGTTCGTTTGCGTGGCCCATGATTCGGTGCGTCGCTCCGCCGGTTGCATGCCTTAGGAAAGATCAGGAGGCTAAGGAGGGATGCAGCGCCAAAATCCGAGGGGCCCCAGGGGACGGGCACGGACACGGCGACGAGGACGGGAACGGGCACGAGTACAGAGATGCAATTCAACGCCGCCGGCTCATGCCCGACGCAACAGGGCCCCCGTCTTACGCGAGATCCGGAGCACCCAGCGCCTCGCTTCCTCGATTACCCCGCCCATGGACCAGAACCCGTGAGGCAGCGTGGTCGCGCAGTAGTACTCGACCGGCACCCCTGCCTCCCGGAGCCGGTCCGCGTAGGCCTTCCCCTCGTCCCGCAGTGGGTCGAAGCCCGCCGTCAACACCAACGCAGGTGCCAGGCCGTCGAGGCGATCCGCCAGCAGCGGCGACGCCCGCGGATCGCTCCGGGTCGAGGGATCAGGAAGGTAGAGGCCAGTGAACCAATCGAGGGTGGCCTTCTCCAGAAATACGCCGTCCTCGAAGGTCTTGCGCGACGGTAGGGTGCTCCCTACGTGGGTCACCGGGTAGATGAGGAGCTGGAGTGCCGGCTGAGGCAGACCCAACATCTTCGCTTGCTGACAGGTCACCGCTGCCAGGCATCCTCCTGCGCTGTCGCCGCCTACCCCCAGTGCGCTGATCCCAAGCACCTTCCTGTGCTCCATCGCCCAGCGATATGCTGCAAGCCCATCCTCAACGGCTGCAGGGAATGGGTGCTCTGGTGCCAGCCGGTAGTCGATAGCAATCACGGTGATTCTCGCCTCTCGGGAGAGCCACCGGCACACGCCATCGTGACTCTGCAGACCACCGAGTACGAATCCCCCACCGTGGTAGTACACCAGCGCAGGAGCGCCTGATTCGGCAAGAGATGTCCGATAGATCCGAGCGGGGCGCGCGGCGTCCGGGGTTTCCATCCACAGGTCTTCAACGGTGACCTCCGGCGGAAGCGCAAGATCGACGATGCCGGTCTGGTGGACGAAGGTACGACGAGCAACGGGAACCGGCTGCTCGTGGGTCCGAGGCTCCCCGAGCAGGTCACCAAGCCAGGCGAGCAGCGCAACCTGAGGGTCAAGAGAGAAGCCGTCAGCACAGCGCTCCCGGACGAACCGCCGAAGCAGGGGCGTTAGGGCGGAGAGCGAGGTCCGGGCCAGCACTCGCTTGATCTTCGTAGCATCCATCGGCCGCACCATACCATGTGAACGGCAGTAGACTGGTCGCGGGACTTCCGAGAAGATCCATCCAATCGCCGGGCCGTACCCCTTGCGCCGGCAAGGAAAGGGATTCCATCTCCCCTACTTGCGTTGGAGGGGATGTCATGATGCCATGGAGCGAACATGGTTCGAACCAAAGCCTTGCTTTCATGTGGGCTGGCCGCAGTGCTTTGGGGGTGGACGGGTGTGGCCCTGGCCCAGCCCCCTGCCACCAAGATTTTCTGCGATGTTTACCCAGATGCACCAGCCTGCGCCAAGGGGTCGACGGAGTGTTCCACCTGCCATGATGCAGTCCCGGGGCGAAACGCCTTTGGGCGTACGGTCGAGAAGCACCTTGCCCCCGGAGAGCCACGTCCCCTTGCGACGGAAACTTTCGTGGCAGGGCTTCCGGAAGCACTAGCGACTGCGGAAGGAGAGGACTCCGACGGAGATGGGGTGACCAACCGAGAGGAGATCCGGTCAGGGTCAGCCCCCGGGGACGCCGGCAGCAAGCCTGCTACGGAAGCGTGTACACCTTCGGTGGTGGGTCGCTACCGGCTGTGCACCTACGATGCGGCCTACGTACTGAGGAAGGTGTACCTCGATTTCTGTGGACGCTCCGCGACGATGGCAGAGCAAGCTGAACTCCAGTCAGCAGCGGACCCTAGGGCCCATGTCCACAAGGTACTCGATACCTGCCTGAAGTCGGAGAACTGGCGGGGTAAGGATGGAGTGGTATGGAACTTGGCAAACCGGAAAATCCGGCCCTCGGCAAGCATCAAATCAGGAAAGGACGCGGGGCCGGTTCCCCTGGGGGATTACGAGGACGACTACGCACTCTTCGTGTACACCCAAATCGACAACCACGATGCCCGCGACCTACTGCTCGCCCGATATTTCGTCGAGCGGATTGATGGGCCTCCAACGATCTATGAAACTTTTGATCGCTCCCCCGTCCAGGATTACATCCAGCGCGGTCAAGATGGGGCCCAGGTGGTCGACCGAGACCACCGGGCCGGCATGATCACCACCCGGTGGTTCCTGGTGGCCTTCACCATGTTTACCCCTCTGCCTCGCACCTCGGCAGCCCAAGCTTACCGCGCTTACTTGGGGCGCGATCTCGCCATGCAGGAGGGGATTGTCCCGATCGCGGGGGAGCCCTTCGACTATGATGCCAAGGGAGTCAAAGCCCCCGAATGTGCTTCGTGCCATGCAACCCTTGACCCTCTGACCTACCCCTTCTCTCGCTACGGAGGCCTCGATAGCCTTAAGTGGATCTCCAAGACTCTTACGGCCTACTGGACCGAACGGCTCTCTCAGTTCCCTGAAGCAGACACGACGGAACTGGCCAATACACCGGAGGCAGGCGCCATCCTGGGGCAGCCTGTAGCCAACCTCGTCGAGTGGGCTGAGGTAGCGGCTAATAGCCCGGAATTCGCTGAAACTCTGGTGATGAACTACTGGAGAGAGTTCTTTGGTGGACCGCCCACCGCCGAGGAAATGCCCACCTTTGCGGAGCTCGCCCTACGCCTTCGGACAATACACAATTACGGAATCGAACGCATGCTCCACGACCTGATCGACACGGAGGTGTACGGTGTCCCCTGAACGTCGTCGCCACACCTATGGAGCTCTCTGCGGGCTCGGTCTCGCCCTGGTCGGATCCCTTGCCTGCAGTCCCTCGGAGCCTCAGCAGGAAACCCCTGCTCCCCTGCCTACTGGTGGAGAATCACGGAGGGCTCGGGTGCGTTTCAAAGGGCTCCATCGCCTTGAGAATGATCTGTCCCAGGCGCTTTCCCTTCCTATCGAAGAACTCTGTACCGAGCTGGGTTCCGAGCCATGCTCGCGTATTCACAAGATCGCTCTCGGAGGAGTGATGCCTTACACCCGGGGAATTCATGAGCCGCTCCCCCTGCGCTCTGTGTCCAATGCAGCCGCCGTCGACCGGCTGGTCATCTCGGCCTGCGCTCGCCGGGCCGAGCTCGACTTCGGAGGGGCGACCCCCCCCGTCCTCTTTGGGGATTTGACCCAAACCCTCGACGACCTAGGGGCCGAGCGAGCCGCACGTAGGCTGTACAACGCTCTGCTTCGGCGCGACGAGAGCCCCGAAGAGCGGGCCGAGATCGTGACCTTCGTGGCCCAACAGAAGGCGAAGGGCGCGACTCCGCAGGAGGTGGCGCTCCTTGCATGTTACGCCCTTGGAACGTCGGTCGAGGCACTTTTTTACTGAGGATTCTTCATGACTCCACGACTCTCCCGACGCAATGCTCTCAAGGCAGTTCTGGGCGGGCTGACCGTTGCCTCCGCGGGCCTTCTCACCCAGCGCAAAGTCCGCGCAGAGGATCCTTCCGAAGATCCTCGCTTTCTCATCGTGCTTACGGCAACCGGAGGCGCTTCCATCATTGACTCCGTGATGGCGGTCCGGGCGTCCGAGTGTCCTAACGCAAGCCGACTCAATACCTTCCCGGATGAGCAGGTTCAGTCTATCCCTGGCTCCCCCTTCCGAGCAGTGAAGTATGCTAGCAAGAAGGTGGGCCCACTACCCTACGCGGTCGATACGGATCAAGCCCCCTTCGTCAAGAAGTACCACCAGGATCTCCTCGCGGTCACTTGGACCACCACCAGCGTGAACCACGCGGTGGGAGAGCGCCGCGCCATCACTGGCAATGAAGCATGGCGAGGTCGTACCCTCCAGGAAATCGTTGCTGCTTACTACGGCAAGAAGGCCCTCCTGCCCAACGCTCACCTAGTTGCAGGATTGGGCTTCAATGAAGCAGGTTCCGACACCACCCTCCCAGACTATGCCTTTGGAGAGGTAGTTGCCGAGCCTCTCTATTGGCCGCTCTCACTCCATGGCACCAAGGGAACTCCAGCTCGCGACAAAGCTAGTCAGGTAGCTGATGCTCGCGCCCTCCGGAGCCGCCTTGAGGCAGCCTCCGAGATGAACCGTGTGTACCAACATGCACCCCTCTTGAAACGCTGGCGAGAGCTGCGCGACAGCCGCCTCCCTGCCTTCGAGCAGGCAAACCTCATCGATCGCCTCCTCTTCCTTCCTAACGACGACAAACATCCTCTTGGCGCCTACGGCCTCTCTCCCTCCGCCGATGCCCAGCGTGTGCGTGATGCCTTCCCAGACTACGATCGAGATCCCGTCGATGCTCAGGCAGCCTTGGCCTTCCTGCTCCTCAAACAGCGGCTCAGCGTTGCAATCACCCTCGGCTTCACCTTCGAACTCTCTTACAACGAAGCAGCAGGAGGTCTAGGAAACGGCGAGCTCCCTCCAGGAGCCCTCTTCAATCTTCCCATCGGCTTCGACTTCTCCCACCAATCCCATCGGGCTGCTCAAGCACTGATGTGGAGCCGTGTATTCAAGGTGGTAGACGGCCTGATCACACTCCTCAAGAGCGAGGAGTACGCTGGAGGCCAGAGCCTCTGGGATCGAACGCTTCTCTACATCGCCACCGACTTCGGGCGCACCAAAGATCGCCCTGAGAACCACGAGGGCTTTGGCAGCGGCCACGACCTGAACAACGGAGTGCTCCTCCTCTCGCCGATGGTCAACGGCAACCGCATCCTTGGCGGTGTCGATCCGACTACCTGCCTCACCTATGGCTTTGATCCCATCACCGGTGCGCCAGATCCAGGGCGTACGATGAACGAAGCACAGATTTTCTCCGGGATCCTCGGAGCCCTCCGCGTCGACACCTCCGCGAGTGGGCTCCCCGATGTCCCTGCCATGCGCAAGGGCTGATCCCAGCCCATGCGCCCGGGCCAGGCTAGCTTCACTGCCGCTTTTGTCGCCGTCTGCCGAGGCCTCTCTCTGCTGCTGCCGGAGAACGCGCGTTTGGTACTGGACCCCTACGGAGCCAAGCTCGCAGGTCCTATCGGGGAGACGCTAGTCCGCGCCCTGGCGTCGGAGCCAGCCGTGCTTCGGGTGCTCTCTTGGGGGGCGCTCTGGCCGATGCTGCCTTGGGTGATCTACATGCAGGTGCGCACCCGGGCACTGGATGATGCACTGCTTCGCTTCGTGGAGGAGGGTGGACGACAGGTAGTGATCCTGGGGGCAGGCTTTGACGCGAGGGCGCTACGGCTCCAGGAGCGGCTGGGTGAAACCACTGTCTTCGAGGTGGA
>JANWXX010000255.1 GCA_025057345.1 Polyangiaceae bacterium
AAGAACGGAACCTGGAGCTGCACCGAAATGGCTTGTACTGAGCCTTGTGAGGGACCGATGCCGCCGTGCGCGGCGCCGCCCCCCGGGTGCGACTACGAAGGAGGCGGCTGCGTCAACGGCGTCTGGACCTGCGGAAAGCTTGTCTGCAACAGCGAGTGCAAGCCCGGCGAAACCAAGCCCGCCCCCGATGGGTGCAACACCTGCACCTGCCAGGAGGACGGAACCTGGGCCTGCACCAAACTGGCTTGCGTAGGTACCTGCGACCCACAGGAGGCCCAGGGGGTCGGGAACTGCGAAGCGTTCTTCGGCTACGCTTGGAACGGCAAGGAGTGCGTCG
The DNA here is from genome assembly GCA_025057345.1 of Polyangiaceae bacterium. Classification (GTDB taxonomy): domain Bacteria; phylum Myxococcota_A; class Polyangia; order Polyangiales; family Polyangiaceae; genus JANWXX01. The sequence continues at coordinate 338 of JANWXX010000255.1, forward strand.
GTCTCTCCGGCTGTAGCTGTCAAGGCAAGGATTGCAAGAATACCTTCTCGAGCCCGGAGGAGTGCCAAGCAGCTTACAAGGGCTGCAACCAGCCTCCTGTGACGTGCAAGATGGACGACGATTGCCCGCAACCGGATGGGCCTTGCCTGAAGTGTGTAGGCATCAACACCTGCCCCAAGAACATTTGTGATCAAGGTACCTGCGTTTACGTTCCCCCCTCCTGTGGGGACTCCTGCGAACCCCAGGAGGCTCAAAGCGCTGGCGGCCTCTGTGATGCCTGGTTCGGCTACTTCTGGAACGGCAAGGAGTGCTACGACTTCAGCGGTTGCGGTTGCAAAGGGGCAGATTGTAGCAAATCGTACGCATCCAAGGCGATTTGCGAGAGCGTCCACATGATCTGCAACTGAGCCTAGTTCTGGGAATACCCCGGAGGAGGCAGCCTCCCGTTCCCCCCAAGCCCCACGGCAAGGTGGGGCTTGTTCCTGGTTTTAGTCCCGACGGCTACCGCTGAAGATACGGAGGAGCGCTAGGAAGAGATTAAACAGGTTGAGAAACTGGGAGAGGGCGACCGGCACTGGGTCATCCTCCCCTTCCTGGAGCATCCGGGAGGTGTCGTAGAGCACATAGCCGCCAAAGAGCAGAATCGCCACGCTGGAAATCGCCATCGATAGGGCACTTGCACCAAGGAAGAGGTTGAGTACCGATGCACCGAGGAGCACCAGCAGGCCCATCGAAAGGAATGCGCCAAGGGAGGAGAAGTCGCGGCGGCTAACGATAGCGTAGGCGCTCAGCCCGACGAAGGCGATGATCGCAAGGCTTGCAGCATGGAGCACTGGGGAGCCAGTGAGGGCTTGTCCTTGGGAGGCCTTGAGCTGAGCAAACCAGATGGCAGGGCCTGCGACAAAGCCTAGCAGGCTAGCAAGCCCAAAGAGAGCGAAGATATTGAGAACTGGGCGTCGCATCACTGCACCGGCGCCGAAGGTGGCACCCAACAGCACACCGAAGGTGAGGATGGGGTGCTCAAGGGACCAAGCAACCGCCGGAGGGATGACCGTACCGTTCCGGAGGACCACCCCGCTCTCGGCCCCGAGGAGGGTCGTTGCCGCTGCAGTCGCCCCGGAAACCAGGACGGCACCGGTCATCAGCAGGTATACTTTGCGCAGAAACGAGGCACGGGCGGCTGCGAGGGAAACCCCGCCAGAGGCCGCCAGGGAGGTAGGTGAGGTAGGGTGCATGATGAGCTTGTTTATAAGGATCTGCCCGTAGGTGGGCAACTTGACCCACAGAATAGGCAGCGGCACTGGAGTTGTGCTGCGGCGATAGGGAGCTCGCCTCAAAATGTAGCAACCCTGCGGTACACAAAGAGTACCTCGCGGCGTAGGTCGCCCTTCGTTCCCACTCCACGACATGTTTCCCTCGGATGCTTCCCTCGGATGCTAAGGGTAGAACGAAGGATACGCTTCTGGAAGGAGGAGGTCACGGCGTGTCTGCAGAACCCCTTGTGCTAGGTTGCCATGACCTTGTTCCCCCTTGTTCTGTCCCTGATATTGGCTCTGCTGCCGGTTGGGTGCTCTCGCCCGTCCCGCCCTTCTCAGGTAAGGCCAGTGGCCCTCCGAGATCCTGTTGCCATGCTGGTTTTGCCGGATAGGGCCCGCTGGACACCGGAAAGTGCTGAGGGGGCGGTGTTGCTCCGACAACTTCCTGATGGGACGCATCAGTATCTGATGCAACGGTTGCGGATCGAAGTGCGACCTGACGGGTCGCTGCGCCGCGCACCGGACTTGCTGCCAGCCAGCCGCACGCCGGTTTCCAGCCTTCCTCTCCCAGATCGTCTTGGAGGAGGTTTTTTGTTTGTGACCTCCGGCTCCAGCTCTTCGCTGTGGAGGTCCACGACGTTTTTGGGGCGTCTCGCCTCCCTTGTCCGACTTCCGGTTTCCGGGGTGCAGGTGGTTGCAGGGACGGATCGTCTCTTGGTACGTATGCTCTCGGGGGATCGGGTATGGGGCGTTGATCCGGAAACCGGTGCGGTGGGGGCCGCGCTTCCGTTGCCCGTGGCACCTCGCTACGGTGGGATAGCCTTTGTAGACGCACGGCAAGGAGCCGTCTACGCAGATCTGCTGGGGCTGATGGTGACACGGGACGCAGGGGTTTCCTGGCGATCTGTGCCCCTCCATGAGCCTCCGAAGGCATTGGTCGCAGAGGAGCTTAGCGAGGGGGTTGTCGTACAGGTGGGCTCTCGCAAGCTCCGGGTGGATCCAGCCACAGGTACGCTCTCCGAAGATGGACCTGCACTGACTCCCACAGGGCAGGTGGCCTCCTCTGCTAGGGAGACGAGCAACCGTCGGCCCTGGGGGGTGACGGCTCCGCTTCGGGTGGCGATAGAGGAGGGGTGGCCGCTGTTGGATGGGACAGCGGTGGTGTTCCGGGCAGGACGAGTGGTGCGAGTGAAGCTGGAGGATGGGTCGGTGCTCTCCTCCTTCTCCCCGGTGGAGGCGGAGGAAGCTGCCTCCTGCCTGCCGGTTCGTTTTGGTGCGGATGTGGGCTTTGTCTGTGGGGCACCAGGACAGGGGACAAAGCTCTATGTCTACGAGCCCCCGGGAGGGGTGGCCCTGGTGCTCTCCTTTGCAGCACCAAGGCGGATCGTCCCATCACAGAATGGTTGGTTGGTGGTTCACGGGAGCTGCGATTCGGATGCTCCAGGGGGGGCCGAGGAAGGTGTAGGGAAGTACTGTATCCTTAGCCCGGTGGGAGGGCGGCGAGAGGTACTGACTCGGGGAGATGTGGGAGTGGAGCGGGTAGTGGCGCTGTCGGATGGGCGTGTGGCGGTGGTAGTTCCGCCGCGAGGAAGCTCAGACGGGGTGGTGACGCTGCTTCCGGCAGAGAGCAATGGCACCACGAGGACGATGAGCGTTCAGCCCGGAGAAGATGCTGCCCTGCTGCGGCGGGGTCTCTGGTTGGACGGGATGTACGAGGTGGTGCCAGGGGAAGTCGGTGGATGGATTGAGGGGGGTGGTCGGCTGGTGGGCGTTCGCATCCGACTGGCAGAGGGGAGTGTGCAGGTGGGTGCCCCTCAGGAGGGGTTGTTCCTCTCCGTAGTTGGCCCTGCGGCGATGGTAGCTCAGGGATCCGAGGCACTCGCAGAGAGTTTGGACGGCGGGTTCTCTTGGAAGCCGGTGGAGATGCCGCCGGCTTTGGGGCAAGGAAAGCTAGGCTCCGGGCTTCGCTGTGGAGTGGCAGGCTGCGTGGTGCCCTTCGAGCGGGGAACGTGGCTGCGGGTGGGCTGGGGCAAGCCTGCGGACCCGACGGACCTGGAGGACGCTCAAGAAGGGAATGTTACCTTCTCGTCGCGTACAATCCCTCGACCCTTGCGTCTAACCTGTTCCTTGGGTGTCCAGGAGACGCTCAAGGAGAGTGAGGTGTTGCCTCCCCCTCGCCGACGCTTCGTTGTGGCGGTCCCTCCTGCGGAAGAGGCTCCTCCTGGCCCGCTTCCCTCCTTCCTTGGGGTTCCGCCTCCCTCGATCCCGGAGGGGGCGCTAGCGCTCTCCGAGGGGACCGCCAGCGGTACCGCTGCGCGGATCTATGGCTGGGTACCTCGGGGGGTGGCGGCAGGGCGAGCCGGGCGGCTCCTAGTACGCTTTGAGGATCGCTTCGCTCCAGAACGGCCGGTACGCTCTTCAAAAATCACCGTGGCCTCCTGGCAGGATGAACAGGCGCTTCGAGATGCGATGGGACAAGGGGGCGTGGGCGTGGCATTCCACGGGCTGGGCGATCCAGGGGGCAAGGCCATGTTGCTCTCCGCTTGCCAGGGGGTTCAGTGCTCCCTCTTCAGCGTGGTGGATGGTCGCCCGGTGACTCCGGTGGCTCCACCAGATGACGATGGCTTTGGCCGGTTGGTCGCTCCCAGCGCCAGTGCCCTCTGGCATGACGAGGCCTTCTTCCTTGCAGTCAACGCAGGCCCACGGGTGGATGTATGGAAGGTGGAAGCAGGGCAGCCGCGGAGGTTGGCCAAGATACCGCGGGTGACCACTTTCAACAACCAAAGTGCTCCTGTGACATTGGTGCGCCGGGCTCGTGGAGGGCTGATCGGGTTGCTCACCCGAGGGGCTAGCTCGGCCCAATCCGAGCAAGATCTTTTCCTTTTGCCCATCGATCCAACCACAGGGAAGACTGGAGACATGCTCCGGCTAGGAGCTTCCGATCTCTCGTGGGTGGCTCCTCGGGTCTGTTCTCCCGAGGAGGACGGGTGGCTCATCGATCTCCAGCCGATGACCTATCCAGTGATGACGTTGCCGCCTGGGGTACGTCTGGGGGAGGTCGAGTTGCGGGCCCGGGTCGAGCCCTCGTCGATTTGTTTGGAAGCAGGTGCGGCTCGCTTGCTGGACAGTGCCACCATCGGTAAGCAAGCATCTGCTCCTACCCCTCCCGTTGCCGGGAGCATACCGCTGCTGGCGACTTCACCTAACAAGCGGGTTACTCTGTACTGTCGCCCTTAAGCAGCGTACAGCGCCCGAGCATCGTATGCTCGGTGTATACCACGATGAATTCCATGAAGTATGCTCTCTTGCCGCTGCTGACCGGCCACCAAGAGCTAATCATCTCCTAAAAGATCGACTTGGGCGAAGTACTACTTGGCATCCCTTCCGCTGGCTCTGGTTCAACGAGTGCTTGCTCGTTCACGACGCCCAGGGGATTTACCTTGGTGCGGTCCAACGGCGCTTCTCGATCTTCTCCAAGTCTTGGACGTACTCGGTCCTGGGGGCGAGGTGCTGATGAGCGTCAAGTCAACCCTATGGAAACCATGGACATTCGAATTCATGAGCTAGGGCCAGCGCCATGCGGTCATCGAGAAGAAATGGGGCAGCGTGCTCAAGGAAATGTTTACTGACGGGGATACCTTCCGGCTGGGCTTGGATAACCCGCACCTTCCGGACAACACTAGGTGGCCTCTTATCGTAGCTGCCGTATTTGTTGATCTTCAGTACTTCGAAAATTCTGACACCACTACGGTGTCGGGTATCCTCGATGGATAAGCCCTAGGCTCAGTGAGACGCAAGGATGTGCTCCACCGAGTGGAAACGGGAGCTTTGCTGGCTTCCGTAGTGGAGCCAGTGGCCGCCGGAGCGCATCCATGCCTCACGCCATCGTCCGTCAGGAGACTCGATCCGCACCAGCAGGTCGCCTCCGCGGAACGTCCAGCTCCGTCCGTCGTGGTAAACATGATCAACCCCTGCTCCGAAACGGGTCTTCAGGTGAAAAGCGTCGCTGGGGAGATCCCAGGAATTGTCGATCACAAACTCATACACTTGCCAGATGTTCCCGCTCGGAAGTACACCCCAATCGTGGTTAATACCGCTATCGTTGGGGAGTCCAAAGACCATGTGGTCAGGGAATCTCGCCGCGGCAGCCCGCAGATCTCCGTCGTTCCCCGGCTCGTGGTGGAGTGTCACCATGGTGTTACGTACCAGCCCGAAGCCCTTGCCGTCGTACTCGTCCCCCCAAGTCCGTCGGAACATCGACTCGCAGAGCTGGTCGGCTCCTGCGGAGAACCCTACGGTCAAAAGCCCTCGTGCCTTGCGCTCGTGGAGCAGCCGCCCGAACTTCCCCCACTCTCCTCCTGCAAAACGCCACCCCAGCTCCTTGTAGCGACGTAGGCCCGTTACGCTGTGTCCACCCCCCAAGATCACCACCTCTACGCTCCAGAGCAGATGCCAAAGTAGATCCACGTCGGACTGCTTCAGCCCCGAGGACCAGTAGAAGGGAAAGGCATCTAGGCCATGGCGCCGGTATCGGTCGAAGAACCAGCGGAAGGTGCCCCAGGAGAACTCCTGGCGCTCTATCTCGCTCCGGTTTTGGACAGTTTCGGACATCGGCAAGAACAGGATCTTTCCGTTGCCTTGGAGTGCACGCCGGACGATGAAATGCTCGTGGAGGTAAGCTCCACGGTTGTGAGAGCTGTAGATGAGGGCGGTGCCGCGCATAGGACCACGACGACTACCACGGATGGGCTATGGAGCCGAGCTATCGAAGGGATTACCCAGCGTTTGGGATGGGATCGTTGTTACTTGGTGCTCAACAGCAGGCCGTACTCTGGGATGGGATTGTTGTTGCCCACGGTGGAAGCTGGCCCCTTGACGACTCGAGCGCAGTACTCGCCTTCGCCGTTGGAGGGCACTGTGTATACTGCACGGGAGCAGCTGTTCAGGCCATTGAAGTCGTCATTGCAGGCAAGCGCGTTGCTCTGGGGGCAACCAAACTGGGTACTACCCGGATTGGTAGGGATGCCCTTGTAGATCTCGACCAGGGTGTTGTTGGGTTCCTTGGAACAGAAGCCGGGAGAGCCAGTGTACGTCTGCGCCGTGATGACCTGGCCTGCAGTGGCCTGAATGCAGTACCAGTCGTTGTCGGAGCCTGGGCTGAGCGAAGCGGGGAAGAAATTCATCGTGCTACACCCCTCAGGTGCCTTCTGGGGGCTAGCGGCGGTACTGTCGGGCTGCTCGGGGGCAGCGCACTTCTCGTCAAACTTGCAGGAGGAGCATCCGTCTCCCGCGGCCGTGTTCCCGTCGTCGCACTGCTCGGTTGGCGCGAGGACACCATCGCCACACCGAATGGCGCACGATGACGGGACCCCACGGCAGACGAAGCCGGGCTCGACGTCGCAGCTGTTGCTGCAGCCATCCCCATTGCTTGCCCCGCCATCGTCGCAAGTTTCGGGAGCCTCGATCGCTCCGTTGCCGCAGACCTGAGCGCTGGCAGCTCGAGGGAGCATCGCCCATGAAAGAATGGCACACAAACAAAGGCCAAAAGCCTTCTG
>JANWXX010000256.1 GCA_025057345.1 Polyangiaceae bacterium
AAGGGGATTCTCCTGGCGGAACAGGTGTACCTCGGCGACTCGCACTGCATCTTCTAGCACTTGCTGCGCTTGTTTCTCCTCGCCCCGCTCTGTCAGCGCCCGGGCCCATCGTAGAGCAGCCTCGCAGGCTGAAGTCGGATCCTGCCGCTCCAAGAAACCCTCCCACGACACCGCGTAGGCCGGCCAGGCTTGTTCTGGAGCGCCATATTGGAGCGCTATCTCTGCCTCTAGCAGCGAGAGCCAGGGACGCCCCTCAGCGAAGGAGCCTGCCTCCACCTCACGCCGCATGGCCTCCTTGTGGACGCAAGCTTCCTCTATTTCGCCCCGATCAAGAGCCATCCGAGCGAGGTCTTTCAGGAGGTAGGCCCGGACTACGGTACCAGCAGGGGCGATTTCTAGGGCCTTCTGGATCTCGCTTCGAGCTTCTTCATGGCGCCCCTGCCCGGCTAGCGCCAGAGCGAGCTGATTACGGACATGAGCGACGGTGGCAGGGCGCTCGGTCACGGCTAGGATCTGTGCAAGATCCTGGCGGAACCAGCGCTCTGCTTCATCATAACGCTCGGTCAGCAGGGCAAGGCGCCCCAGATTCCCGTAGGTGATGGCCAGCGCCCGTGGATCGTCGGAGCCCTGCTTGTGATGAAGCGCCAGGGAGAAATAGTCGAAGGCACCGTCAAAGTCACTGCGGCGCCCCCAAAGCATCCCTAGGACATCGAAGGAGCGAGCGCGAAGCCGGGGTTGATCGCTCCATAGCGAGGCTGCCTCATGGAGGGACCGGATGGCGTCCTCATCTCGAGCTTCCCGGTAGGCCAGGTAACCCCGGGCATGGGCCAGCCAGCCGCTGGCTAGGGAGGTTGATGCACCGATCTCTTCAGCCTGCTGGATCCGCTCGTGAGCTTGACGCAGCCCCTCGCTTGAACGTGCTGCGGCCTCATGGAGCGCCAACAATGCAAGAGCGCGGACGCGAATTTCCGGGTCATCGTGGTGGGTAGCATGTTGGAGCAGGGAGAGAGCAGTCTCAGGGAAATTGGGAAGCTGTCGTTCCGCCTCATCAAGAGGATCAGCACCAGGAGCTAGGGACATCACTCCCGATATACGGTGCCGGTTGCCCACGGCCAAGGTGACCGCAAGCCTTCGGTCGACTAGTACGAAGGGTGAGCGCCTTCTTGGCTCAGCGTTCCAGTCACCAGTGTGGTAAGCCGGCGGCATGACTACCTACGAAGCCGTCATCGGCCTCGAAGTCCACGCCCAACTCCTCACGCACACCAAGCTCTTCTGTGGCTGCGCCACCTCCTTCGGGTCGCCGCCTAACACGCATGTCTGCCCGGTGTGTCTGGGGCTACCAGGGGCGCTGCCTGTGCTCAACCAAAAGGCGGTGGATCTGGCTATCCGCACGGCCCTTGCGCTTGGCCTGACAGTGCATGAGACTAGTGTTTTTTCTCGGAAAAATTACCTTTATCCAGATCTTCCCAAGGGTTACCAGATCAGCCAATATGACCTTCCGCTGGCTACCTCTGGGAGCCTCTCCATTGAGCTGGAGGGTGGCGAAGTTCGCGTGGTACGTATCCGGCGAATCCATATAGAGGAAGACGCAGGTAAGAACCTTCATGGTCATGGAGGCGACTCCATCGTAGACCTGAATCGAGCGGGTACGCCCCTGATCGAGATCGTCAGCGCCCCTGATCTGCGCTCTGGAGCCGAGGCAGCGCTCTACCTCAAGGCCCTACGGGATGTGCTGATCTTCCTTGGGGTCAATGACGGCAATTTGGAGGAAGGAAGCTTTCGCTGCGATGCCAACGTCTCCCTCCGACCTCGAGGCTCGAACTCGTTGGGAATCCGCTGTGAGATCAAGAACGTCAACTCCTTCCGCTTCGTGCAGAAGGCTATTGAGTACGAGGTCATGCGCCAGGAGCAGATCCTTGCCTCAAGAGGTACCTTGCGCCAGGAAACCCGCGGTTGGAATGAGCGTGACGGCCGCACCTTTTCTATGCGCTCTAAGGAGGAAGCTGAAGATTACCGCTACTTTCCCGATCCGGATCTCCCTCCTCTACGTATCGCTCCGGAAGTCATTGAGGCCGCTCGTACTGCCTTGCCAGAGCTCCCCGCGCCTAAGCGCGAGCGCTACCGTCGATCCTTGGGATTGACTCCCTACGCTGCCGGCGTTCTGACAATACATCCTCGCATCGCTTCCTTCTTTGAGGAAACCCTCGCTCTCCTCGGTGGCGACGCCAGCAAGATCGCTAACTTCATCCAGACGGAAGTGCTGGCAGGGACAACGCTCCGGGGGTTGGATGCTTCGTTTCCGGTAGCACCTTGGCAGGTTGCGGAGCTGCTTCGATTGGTGGATGACGGAACCATCAGTGGCAAGCAAGCCAAGGAGGTGTACGCCGCCTTGGTTGGAACCAACGCTTCTCCGGAACATGTGGTCAAGGCGAGGGGCCTGGGGGTTCTCCGGGATGAGGCTGCCCTCGAAGCACTTTGCCGAACAATCCTCGATGCAAATCCGAAGCAAGTGGCCGCCTACCGAGGCGGTAAGACTGCGCTGCTAGGGTTTTTTGTGGGTGCTGTGATGAAGGAAACCAAGGGAAGTGCGAGCCCTACCCTGGTTAACGCCATCCTGACTCGGCTGCTCACTGGGTTATCTAGAACCGCTGGTCAAAGGCACAGGCCCTAGAAGGAGGGGTGGGGGACTCTCATCCTCTGCTAGCAGCGATCCAAACGCCAACCCCAGCACAACCAACCCTATCACCATGAGAAGTACTCCGAGCGCCCTGCGGCGGCTGGGAGAGGGAGAAGCCTGATCGCCAGAGAGAGGAGCGTTCTTGGACTCCGAGGTAGGTCCATGTACCGGGAGTGGGACCGTGGTGCCGGCCCCCGGACGCCGTGGAGGGGGGGCTGCTGAGAGCGGGGTTGGCGGGGCCACCGGTAGCGCTTCAGGAGGGATACCTGGTAGGGTACGGCTGGAGGCGTGGGAGGAAGCAAGTGGGAGGTCGGGCAGGGGGGCTTCTACGGTTTCAACTACCGTGGCCTGGGGGGGACGGCGTGGGGGCTGTTGAGCAGCCTCGGGTCGCAACCCCGCGTCGAGCACATGGGCAGCCAAGATGGTGATGTTGTCCGGTCCTCCCCGGGCATTGGCGAGCTGGACAACCTGGTTGCAGAATTGGGGGATCTGCCCCGTCTCTGTAGCCACAGTACCCAGCGCTTGGAGGTCTGTGTCCCGTACCACGTCGGTGACTCCGTCCGTCACCAGAACGAAAAGATCGCCAGGCTGCTGAAGGATCCGTTCGCTTCGCAGCTCGACTCGGACTTCTGCATCCATCCCCAGTGCCCGGGTGATCTTGTTACTTTCCGGGTGTCCTTGGGCATCTTCGGGGCGCAAGATCCCAGCGTCGACCATCTCTCGCACCATCGAGTGATCACGGGTCAGCGGCCAGAGTTGTCCAGCTCGGATCAGGTACGCACGGCTGTCTCCCACATGTGCCACGTCTACACCCATCGGATGGATGATCGCAGCCACACAGGTCGAGCCGGGGCGCCCTTGGTCCGCATTCCCCAGGGCGTAGACTCTCCGGTTTGCCTCTCGGATCGCTGCTGCAAGAGCCTCTCCTGGATCGCTCCCCTGCGGAGCCCGGGATAGCTCCGCCAGGATCGTGGAAACCGCTAGGTGGCTCGCCTCCCGACCCGCGTTATGCCCTCCCATGCCATCACAGACCAAAAGCAAATGCCCAAGGTGAGTCTCCTGGTAGGCAAGAGCATCCTCGTTCTCCTGTTTGCTAGGGTCACGCCCTGGGTCGGTCTGATGTCCAAGGAGGAGGCGAGGCCAGGATGCACTCATGGCCTCAACCAATTTTGAAGCTCAGCTCCAACGGACCAAAACGTAGTTGGGATCCTGACGGAGCAGGGGTCCAGATGCCAGGGTTGAGCCGTACGCCGTTGACCTGGCTCCCGTTGTTGGAGTGCTCGTCACGGACAAAAAGCTGCCCCCCTTCGAACTTCACCGTAGCGTGGACGCCAGAAATCCTGGGCTCCTGCAAGATGATCTGGCACTGCGCTGGGTCGCGGCCTAGGCGCACCTCGACCCCGGGTGCCACGGAGAAGGTTCCTACGGTGCCCGAGAGGATCGCCTGACCACTAGCTCCACTCGCGGACGCTACAGCGAGCCCCGCCGTGGGGCCATAAGGGTCTGGAGGGGGTGCTCCATGGGCAGGTTGTCCCGTGGTCAGACCGTACTGGGGGGGCTTGCCTCCATAGAGAAATTCGGGCGATGCCCCCCCCACAGGAGGCGCTCCGTAGGGAGGAGCGCCGCCAAATCCGCCGGCAGGAGGCCCACCGTAGCTCCCGGGAGCTGCCGGAGGGGCACCGCCAAATCCTCCCCCTGGAGGCGGAGTACCGCCAAAACCACCGGGCGGGATACCCCCGAAACCACCAGGAGAAGACCACCCGAAGCCACCACCGGGGGGGAGTGGCGTAGGAGCTGGGGCTGGCATAGGGCGCCCTCCTCCGCCGCCACCCCCCTTCTTCCCACCTCCCTTAGCCAGCACGGCAAGGAGCAGCAGGACAATGACACCGCCGAAGGCAATCCCGACAAGCACCAGCACCGGGAAGGGTTTTTCGCTGGCCTTGAGAGTGAGGATGGTAGTGGCTGTGACTCCGCTCATACGCTTGGCCACGGTGTCGTAAAGCACTATGCGAACCACCGCCTTGTCTCCTGTCCCCAGGAGGATTTTCTCCGACTCGGGGGCCTCAAACTCCACAAAGGTGTCGGAAGCCTTGATAGCCTTTCCGTCCATCTTCATCGCGATCAGCTGTTGCTGGGCGCGCTTAGCGGCTTCTATGTCCGAGGACCGTACCGCAGGCGGTGGTGTGTTCCCCTTTGGAATGAAGTACACCTGGGCTCGCTGGTGATTGGAACCCCAGCAGAAGTTCCCGTAGACCTTGAACTTGCCTCCTGGATACACCGGGTCACGGGCAGCCATCTTGGTGGTGTATTCCACGTTGACGTCAAGGGGCCAGGTGGTTGGATCAAGCCCAATGGGCACGTCCCGGAAGCTTCCATCCGGGAGGATCATTGGGTTCACATCCCGAAAGAAGAGATTAAACGACTGGAGCAACTTAGGGGCCATGCAGGACACCCGCCAGCGCACCAAAAACATCTGGTTGAAACGATCCCGTACCGTTTCCACCAGCGGACCGCCCACCACACCGCCATTTCCTCGCACCACGGCGAAGTAACCCCCAATGTCCGGATTGGCTAGGTTGGTCATGAAATCCTGGGCATTCTTGGTGAATTCTTCCGTAAGCCCGCTCGTCGGGAAGTACACCGAGATCACCGGCAGAGGGGTTTTGGGGAGGGAGTCGTTGTCCTCAGCAAACCTCCCCTTCGTCATGTACTGGCTCAGCTGAATCGCCGCTGGCCCTGTCGACGCCGCATCCGCCCCCGCCCACCCATTGGACAGCACCACCATGGCCTGGTGCAGCGGAACCTCCACCGCCGTCCCTGCGTTCCCTAGCTCCTTGAAGGAGGATTCGGTGATCCCCTTGATGATCGTGAACAACGGTCTTGCACGACCCTCTTTCGGCATCATCCTCGCCGAGTTGATCGCAGCTATCAACTCTCCCTTCTGCGGTGCGGCCCTCCACTTCGTGTCCATTAGAGCCTGTCTGTCCCCAAAAACCACCACGTTGGCGATGTCCTGCGGACCCATGGCGTTGATGAAGGCCGCACCCACCTGCTGCGCTTCTCGGAACGCCGACCCCATGCTCCCGCTCGCATCCAGTAGAATCAGCCACGCGGTCCCTACCCCTTTGATGTTCTGGCTCTCCCCCCACTTGTGCTGGGATACAAACTTCGCTGGTTGTTCCGCTCCGTCTACCAGTACGGTGAGGACTGCGTTCTGCGCAGGAAAATTGAAGGGTTGGAAGAGCGCTCGGGGTTGCGCCAGCTTCTCACTCATGCACTGAAGCTGTGCACCGCCTTGGAGAAAGGCGCAGTCTTGCGTTGCCTCGCTCAGCCGCTTTCGCTGGGCGATCTCAATAACTGTGTTGATGATCGGCGCCCCTTCGCTCTGTGCTGCCCTCGGGTCGATCCGCAAGATTTTTGCCTCGGGTGCCGCCTCCACACGGCTCGTCGCTGCCGTGGATAGGCACACCGCAAAGCCGCTCAGTAGCTTGATTGCGCGCGATCTCATCTTGTTCTCCATATATTCTTTGCGCTCCCCTGGCCACGCAAAGGAAAAGGCGAGGGGCCGATGGCCTCGAGCGCCTCGCCTTCTCCCATCGTTCACCCTCGTGGAACAATCTTCACGATTACCCCGATCCCTCCAAACTTGACCCGGTCATTGTCCCGTAGATCCCTCCGTCCTTGTGCCCCCAACGGTGAGCTTTCGTCGTTGTAGAACGTCCCGTTGGTTGAACCCAAATCCTCGACGTAGCAGGCTCGTGTCCCACTGTCGACATACACCGCAGCGTGTACGGAGGAGGTATGCGGGTCGTTGATCTCGATGTCCAGCCCATCTGCAGCACCCGCTCGCCCGATCAGGTTCCTTCCGGCGTACAGTGGCCAAAATTGACCGTACGTGTCGTTTTGATAAGTCACCAGGAACCCAACCAGCTCTCGCTTTCCTCCAGGTCCTAGAGGAGGCGGCACAGCTCGTTGCGGGTCCGTTGCTCCAAATGGAGAAGGAGCCCCACTGCCCCCTCCGCCTGCAGCTGCAAGAAGCGCTCCCCCTGAGGACAAGCTAGTGGAGGCAAATGCTTCCGGTCCAGTGAACTTCGGTTCTGCTCCCGGAGGAGGCCCAAAGCCTGGAGGAGGCCCAAAGCCTGGAGGAGGCGCGCCGGAAGGTCCACCTGGCGGAGGCCCAAAGCCTGGAGGAGGCGCGCCGGGTGTAGAGCTGCCGGGGGCTCCTGGGGGGGGCCCAAACCCGGGAGAGAGTCCTCCCAGACCTCCCGGGGGTGAACCGAAGCCTGCTGGAGGGGCATCAGGTGGCCCACCAGGAGTACCTGGAGCAGGTCCAAACCCGGGCGGAGGTCCAAAGCCTGGAGGAGGTCCGCCACCCGGAGGAGGCCCAAAGCCTGGAGGAGGCGCGCCGGAAGGTCCACCCGGAGGAGGCCCAAAGCCT
>JANWXX010000257.1 GCA_025057345.1 Polyangiaceae bacterium
TCCAGCCGAGATCGTGGTCGATCCAAAGACGAGGCTTAGTTTTCAGAGCCTGCGGATGCGGCGGCGCTCTTCGATCATGTGTTGGTCGATACGTCGCTGCGCGATGGGGGGCTCGACCAGAACGAAGGAGTCGAAGGCATCACCGTGACGAGCGACGCAAGCGAGGAAGCGATCGGCAGCTTGCTCTGGGGGAAGAGCATCGCTGGGACGCCCAGGAAGTTCAAGGACTGCCGAGCGGATGCAGAGGCCGGAGAGCGTATCCAGGATGTGCTCCACCACCCGATCAAAAGCAGCCTCGTCGAAGGACGAGCGCAGACCAAGACCGAAGAGGAGCACCTTGTCGGCGGTGAGTCTAGGGCGACCCGATAGGAGCAGGACTTCACCTGCTTGACCTGTGAGGAATCCGGCCTCTAGCAGCCGCTCAATGCGACCAGCGAAGCGCCAGGAGAGCAGTCCTGCTACCCCGCGAGGCGGCAGTATATCGCTGTGGAGGCAGCAAGCGAGGGCCTCGGTGGGAAGCTCGTCCAAACGACGGAGCTCGGGGGTAACGAAGTGCAGCTCCATCAGTGGGATGTGCTACGCCCAGCAAGCTGAGCAATGTGATCGAGGACGCCGTTGACGAAAGCCCCAGAGTCACTTGTTCCGTAGCGCTTAGCCAGCTCGACCGCCTCGTCGATCACCACTGCAACAGGGATATCCGGGTGGGCGATCAACTCATACGCACCGAGGCGGAGCACCGCTCGGTCAACACAGGTCATACGCTCCAAACGCCAATTGTGGCTTGCAGCCCGGATTTTCTCATCAATCTCATGGGAGCGTGCTGCATAGCCGGTGACGCAGAACTCGGCATACTTCTTAGTTTCCGGGTGGATCTCGTACTGCTCGTCTTGGTCCGATAGAGGAAGGGCCCGCCAATAGTGGTTGATTACCTGATCGGCATCGTCACCGCTGGTTTCCAAGGCGAAGATCATTTGGAAGGCCGCCTCACGGCCACTGGAGCGAATGCCCATGGCTTAGGGATCTCCCAGAGAAACACGGTCAATGATCTCTAGGCCGAAGCCTTCCAGGCCAGGGATCTTTCGTGGGTTATTGGTGAGCAACCGCATACGACGTACTCCGAGGTTGGCCAGGATCTGCGCGCCGAGTCCATACTCGTGGAGGACACGACGGGCAGGAGTAGGGGCCTGAGGAGCCAAGGGGGCAAGCTGCTCCGTAAGGTCGCTTTGAGGAGGGAAGTAGACGAGCACCCCGGAACCCGCCGTTTCGATGGCCTCAATGGAGGCCCGAAGGTTCTTCCCCCCCTCGCGGCCGCTGGAGGCGAAGAGATCTGCCATGGTGGAGCCTGCATGCATGCGCACCAGGGTAGGTTCAGCAGGAGAGATCTCTCCCTTGACTAGCGCTAGCATCTGTCGGCGGCTCAGATCGTCCTCGTAAATGATAGCGCGCCAGGGGGTTCGGGTCTGATCGAGGGTCACCGTGGCCTCCCGGATACGGCGCACTAGCCGGTCCATGCGGAGGCGGTAGGCGATCAGGTCGGCGATACTAAGGATCAGCAGCCCATGCTCGGCAGCAAAGCGCTCCAAATCGGCCCGCCGGGCCATGGAGCCATCGTCGTTCATGATCTCGCAGATCACCCCTGCTGGCGTCAGCCCTGCCAGCCTTGCCAAGTCGACTGAGCCCTCCGTCTGTCCCGTGCGCACCAAAACCCCACCGTTACGGGCCCGGAGCGGGAATACGTGCCCCGGGGTGACCAAGTCCTCCGGGCGGCAGGAGGGGTTGGCGGCCATGCGAATCGTGTGGGCTCGATCCGCAGCGCTAATCCCGGTGGAGACACCATGCCGAGCCTCAATGCTAACGGTGAAGGCAGTACCCAAGGTGGGCCCCCCGCGGCCCACCTGCTCCATCATCGGGAGGCCAAGACGGTTGACCTGATCCTCGGTGAGGGTGAGGCAGATAAGGCCGCGGCCATACTTAGCCATGAAATTGATGTCCGCGGGGCGGACTAGCTCGGCGGCCATGCATAGATCCCCTTCGTTCTCTCGATCCTCGTCGTCGACCAGGATCACCATGCGTCCGCTACGGATTTCGGCGATGGCCCGATCCACACGCTCAAAGACTTCGCGATGGAGCGGTAGAGAAACCGCGTCGCTCGGGGTGGCAGGTTCGGGGCCCGGGGAAGGTTCAAGAGGCGGCATGAGCGAGGTCATGGGGTATCCGTGGGGTAGGGCACCCTGCGGAACTGTGGTAGTGCCGCCAATCGGTCTTTTTTGCAACCACTCAGGGGGAATTTTCTAGCTCTCGGGTCAGCACCTCCAGATGGCGTGGGTCGAATTCCATCCCGAGTGCTCGGGCGACGTTGCGGAGCATGCGCCGCTCTGGCAACGAAGCGCTCCGATCCACCGCCGCAGCGACCTCAAGTAGCCGGAAAAGATTTGCACGCTGTTGTTCGGGGACGGCACGCAGTCGCTCCATCCAAGGGCCCTCATCCTCGACGAAGCGCCGCTGCACAGCGCCCCGTTCCAGCGGGGAGAGCCTACCGAGCATCCAGCCCAGGATCGCCGCCTCTTCCGGCTTCATCTGGCCGTCGGCGGTTAGCAGGAACCAGACCCCCTCCACAGCCAGCTCACCGGGGGCATCCTCTCCCTGGAGCAGCTGTTCCGCAGCATCTTGAAGCGCCCGCTGGTAGCGCACATAACGATGCACGGTTTCCCCCAAACGACGAGTAGTCCTGACGTTGGCGAGAGGAGACGTAGCCACCCCAAGCAACGGTATGGCATTCCTGCGGAGTGCCTGCCCGAGCAGGCTCCGTCCGATCTTGACTCCGATATCGTTGCTGGCCAAAGACAGTACGCGGTCCACAAGACCACGAGCACCACCTGCGGGAGGTTCTTCCTCGCCTTCGAAGGCCAAGCTGTAGAGGCGAAGCAGATCTGCAGGATCCTCCGGGTCGAAGGAGATGCCATAGATCGCCCCTAGGGTACAGGTCAGATCCATGTGGATCACTGCTCGGTAGAGTACGTCCCCAAGGAGGCCACCCACGGTCGCAGGCACCCCCACCACGGCACCGATCCCATGGGTGTGGAGCGTCAGCAGTGCGGAGCCAGTGGAGGTCAGTCCCGAAGCAAACCCGGTAAGCCCGGTCTTGAGGCAGGCTTGTCGGATGACCCTCTTTGCTTGCTCATGCCTTGGGAGATCCTTCGCGACGGGCTGCTCTCGGACACGGTTCCACCGCAAGTAGAGCTGGACGACTTTCGTGAACCAGCTCCCGCTCCTGACCTCCTCAAACCCGAGCTCCTTCCCCAGGGCTCCCGCGATTCCATGCACCTCTTGCCTATTCGCCGCGTCCATCGTGTGAAGAATGCTACACTGAGCAGGCTGTGTCGCCGCGATTCATCCTCTCTCTCCTCGTCGCCCTTGGGGCCACTGCCTGCGGTGCCAGCTACCAGCGGATCTACGAAGGCGATGTGCGCTTCGAGCACTGCTACCGCCTGGATGCGGACCCAACCATCTCTCCTCAGACCCGCTTGACCTGCTGGTCCGAGTGGACGTTGCTCCACACCGCAGGACAGAACTACGACCGCATCGCCTATGCACGCCGCCGCGAGGCCGCCCTGCGCAACGGGGACACGACCCCGACAGGCCCCGCCCTTATCACCGGGCAGTCTTCTTCCCTCGCTACCCAGCACCATGCCCTTGTAGCCCCTGCACCCTCACTTTCACCTACAGAACCCCCTACTTCTCCTAGTGCCAAAGCGACATCACGAACAGTGGCTTCCCCCTCAAGTGCAACAGGAGCCCTCTCCTCCCAGCAGCTCTGCGCCCGAGAGTGCGGGCAGACCTTCACCGCATGCGTCACCTACTGTGACGGGCCTTCTTGCGCACAGAAATGCGGGAACCAGGTCAAGGTTTGCCTCGATGCCTGCCTCTGAGCCACAAGGACACAACTGGCGAGGGGTTCGGCCGAAGAAGCCTCCATGGGCTCTTGACCCACGGAGGATGCATGAACCCTGTCCACTCCACTCAGAAGACCAATCCGTCGCTCTCGCTCGAACCAACCATACCTCGCCGTACCCCCCAGGAAGGCCCCTCCTTTCGCGATGTCCTCGGAGGCTCTGCCTCAGCGCTAGTCCGGGGGGCCGAGTCAGCGCTCCACCGGCTCCCTGGTGGCCCTGTCTTGGCAGCAGCGGTACGCCCCACCCCTGCGGGCTCTCCCCCGGTGCCTCACGCTTCGACGCTGCCCGGGGTTGCGGTGGACGGAGCCGCAGCACCCGCCGAGGGACCATCTGCACCGGGGGCTTCTGCGCTGGGGTCTTCTCTGGAAGGCACGCTTCTGGCCAGCCAGGACATGAACCTCTACTTTCTCCGCATCCAAGAGGCCATGGCCGCTGAAAACCGAGCCTATTCGGCTTGCTCCAACGTATTGAAGGCGCGCCATGATACGGTGAAGAACGCCATCGGAAACATCCGCTGATCCTCTGATCCTCTCCTCAAGGGCGTCCCATGAGCATCCATCGCATCGGTAAGAACCCCAGTGTTTCTCCTCCGATCGCCACTCCGGCATCCCCCACCGGTGCAACCTCTCGTCCCTTCTCTGTGGACACACCGGCGCCTGCTTCCACGACCAGCACCACAGCGTCCAGGATATCTCCGGCGGAGCAGGTTCGTCGTGGCGATCTCTCCCTAGATGCTTACCTCGACCTCCGGGTACAGGAGGCCACTCGCCACCTGGAGGGGCATCTCGGTCCTGGGGATCTCGCCCGTATTCAGCGGACGCTCCGGGAGCAGCTCGCCACAGACCCGGCCCTTCAAGCTTTGATCAAGGGGGCTACTGGGGTTACTCCACCTGCGGACCCGTGAATCTCACCGTCGCTGCTTCGGGGCGAGCATGGCCAGCTCTCTCCGAAGCCGTGCTGTTGTATCCGGAGCTTCTGCTGCCTTGGCCACTAGCTTGACCCCAGTGCTATGCCCCAGGCGGATTAGCCCACGGGCTAGGGCCAGGGCTGCAAGCCGCGCGGACTCACTGTCCTCTCGGCGTAGCACCTCGAAGCGCTCGTGGAGGCGGGGAAGATCCCTGGGAGAGGCCAGCTCCTCCAGGGCTTCGGCGAGGGCAGGTCGGGACCAAGCGCTGGTCATCTCACTCTCCAAATGGTCTAGAAGCAGCGGAGCCGCACTCGACTCACCAAGCGCCCGGAGCGCCTGGGCCAGAGAGGCAACGGGGGGAGGTCGCTCATCCCCCTGAGGCCGACGCCGAAGTGCCGCAAGCATGGCGCCCACGCCATTGCGGCGCAGTGCAACCAGGGCATGAAGCTCTTCCAGCCAAATCACTGGAGTTCGGGGATCCATGCAAAGATCAATCAGGACTTGGGTCGTGACGGCGTCCCCCATGCGACCGAGCATCCCCAAAAGCTCTCGCTGAAGCGGTACCAGAGCACTGGATGGGGCGCGGAGCACTGCGGCGAGCTGCTCCGGCAAGGCGTCCGGGTGGCGCTGGCTTTCCTCGCGGATCAATCCAGCTCCTTGAACTACACAGGAGAGCACCGGCTGCCCCAGATCCAGGGTCGCCTCCAGAAACCCCCGCGCCTCCCCCAGTAGGTGAACCTTCCCCTGCTGGTCACAGAGCGCCAGACCACCCTGATATACGTCTCCACCAAGGGTAGGGTCGGAAAGAACCCTGACCCAGACAGGGAAATCACCATCCACTCGGCGAGCAAGGATCGCCTGGTGATAGGCAAGGAAATAACGACCGCCGACCAGGCCCAGGTTCTCCCCCGGGAGCGTCGGTCTGGCGTAGGCTCGGACCCGATCCGGATACCCTGCGTGGAGCGAGCGAGCGTCCTCCAAGCGAGGGACAAGACGGGGGGAAGGGAGGAGGGGGAGTTCCGGAATCTCCGCTCGAGGGAGTTCATCTGCGGGCCAGAGAGCGATCTGCTCATCGAGGCGCACCAAGGAGGAACCTCCGAAGAAGAGGGCACCACCATCTACCAGGGCGCTGAAGATCCCTCGGCGGAAGGAAAGCCGGGCAACCTCTTGGCCAAGAAGAACGTCGTACGCCGTGATATGGCGCTCGGACCATGGGAGGAAGATCAAGCCGAGGAGGGCCGCGGGGCGTCCCAAGGTCCGCTCGGTTTCGAGCTGCCGGAGCACTTGGCCGTCACGACCTACGACCAACACCATACTGCGAGGTCTGGAGACACTGGCGAGAGTTGCTACGGTCATCTCTCCGTCATCTCCTGCACCGATCAGGCGCATCCCTGTAGCAGGGCGTGTCCAGAGGAGTGTACCGGTAGCGGCACGCAAGGCGAACAGCTCACCTCCCCCCAGGCCAACCACCACACTACCGGTGACCTCGGGGCGCTGTTGGATCGGATGCTCGAAGCGCCAAGGACTCCCTCCTTCCAGGGAAACGCCGAGGAGTCCCCCCTCGATGACTCCCACGGCGACCGGGGTTCCCTCCCGATAGGCTGGCGACCGACGGAGGAACGAGGCAATCCGAACCATAGATCCAGGCCTACTGTCCTCTCGGAAGATCTCCCCAAGGGAGGTTTGTCCCGCGCCGCATCCGATGAGCAGCAGCATCCACACGGCACACCGACTCCACCACACCAACCTAACTTAGCAGAGGGTTTCTTGTCCCGCTGGCGCTCTTGCCTTCCAGGCTCCGCGCTGGCACCCTGGGAGAGATGCGCATTCGCTTTTTCTGGGCACTTCCCTTGCTGATGGGATATTCGGGTTGTGACCAGACCGGGGACCAAGCCGCCCTCCTAGCTCCTACGAATGGGGGAGGCACCGCGGGCGCGGGTGGAGGCTCACCGGCCGGCAGCGGAGGGGTTCCGGGGGATTCTTCCATGGGGGGAGCAGCAGGGGAAGGAGGCCCCGGCGGGGGGGCCTCGGGAGCCATGGTCGGCAAGGATCTCCCCTGCGACGTGGACAAATTTCTATCCAAGCGTTGTCGTCTCTGCCACGCAGAGCCCCCCAAGCACGGGGCGACAGTGCCCTTGGTCACTTACGAGAATCTACTGGCCCCCTCCTTCAGTGATCCGGGGACGACTACTG
>JANWXX010000258.1 GCA_025057345.1 Polyangiaceae bacterium
CACCCCAGCCTACCAAGGCAGGGGCTTGGCAATGTGTCACCGGGAAACCGATCATTCCTCCGGAAACCATCCCTGCGAAGATCAAACTGACCATGACAGCCCTCAGTTACGGGGATTTCAGCCGCCGTGCAGGGATTCGCTTTCGCGCCTGTGTCAATCGATTGGACACTACTTGCAAAAACATTGCTGGAGAAGGCATCACGAACGACACGGGGGTCACTCAGTTCGAGGTGAAAACCATCCCAAGCCAGGGTTTCACCGGGTACATCAAAATCCTGGACGAGCGCACCGAGGAGCAGAAAATGAAGGATAGCCCTCCCAAGACGTTTGTCCCCTTCCACTATTTCTTCTCCAACAATCTCTACGCGGACTTCACAGTACCGCCCTCAATCGTTGCGACGCAGGAGGATGTGGATAACCTGGCCAAAGGGGCCGGCAAAGAACTCCAAGAGGACGAGAATGCCGGTCTGAATCACATCTCGGCAACCATCATCGACTGCAACGCGAAGACAGCAGCAGGGGTCACCTTCGACATTACAGAGCCTGACGGAACCCTTCCCTCAACTGCCATCCGGTGGTATCTCAACCAAGGTAGTGCTTCGGCAGTTGCCAGTTCCACCGACGCGCTGGGTCTCGGGGGCGTGCTGTTTCTGTCCACCGGAAAAGAACATAAAATTGTCGCCAGGAATTCCGAAGGCAAGATCGTGAGCGAAGGGGGGCTCCTCCTCGCCCCCAATGCACTTTGCACCATGCTCATGCTTCCCCGTTGACCATGGCCCTGTTTCCTCTCTCCTATGCCCAGCGTTCCCTGTGGTTGTTGCACCAGTTTGCTCCAGAGGGCGGGGCTTACAACGTCAACATCCCCCTCCATATCCGCTCTATTATCGACACGAATCGCCTGAGGATTTGCCTGGACCGCCTCCTCCAGCGCCACGAGATGCTCCGGGCTCGCTATATCTTCGACGGAAAGGAACTCGGCTACGAGATCTCACCCAACCCTCTCTGGCAGATCCAGGAGATCACTGTGGCTCCTACCACCAGCAACGAGGCCCTCTGGGAGGTGGTCAGCCGCCACAGCCACGAGGTCTTTCCTCTGGATCAGTGGCCTGTCTTCCGAGTGTTTCTCTTCTCTCGCGGTCCGCAGGACAAGATTTTTCTCTTCTCGACCCACCACATCAACGGGGATCTCTTCTCCATCGCGCAGCTCATGGAGGAGCTTTTTGCGCTCTATGCCTCCCCGGACCCAGAACACCATCCGCTCCCCCCGGTTGAGGCAACGTTTGCCGAGCATGTTCAGGAACAAAAAGAATTTCTTGAAGGCCCCGAGGGACAGCGCCAGTGGGCCTACTGGTCTTCCCAGCTAATGGGGCCGCTTCCGAAGATCCATTTCCCCCTGGATCACCCGCGCCCGGCCATTCAAGGCCACCAGGGAGCGATGATCCTCTCCCGCATCCCACAGGAGCTCAACCTAGGGCTGCGCGAAATCACCGGAGTGGAGAGAACAACCCTGTTCTCCACATTGCTGGCGATCTTCTACGCATCCCTCTACGCGATCACTGGTCAATCCGACCTCATCGTCGGGACACCTGTCCCTGGACGCCGAGGCAAGAACAGATTCGAGCGGGTTATGGGCACGTTCGTGAATGTCTTGCCTCTCCGCGCTAGGCTGGAGCCCGGGGTATCGTTTCGCGATCTTCTCCAGCAGGTGACCAGGCTGGTGAAGCAGGGGCGGGAGCACCAAGACTTCCCCTTCCCCCTACTTGTCGAGCGGCTTCGCATCCCCAGGGATACCAGCCGTACTCCGGTATTCCAGACCTATTTCACCCTCCAGAGGCTCCCGCATCGTCCAGAGCTCCTCCTGTTCTTTCTCCCTATGGAGACGCCCTTCACCATGTCTGTGGGAGATCTGACCGTGGGGACTGTCCCTCTGCCTCAGCAAGAAGGACAGCTTGAGGTGGCCGTTCATGTGTACGATGTCAACCACGAGCTCTTCGTGGAGTATAAGTACAACAAGGATCTCTTCGAGAAGCGCACCGTCGAACGAATGATGGAGTCCTACCTCGACATCGCTCGCCAGGTCGTGGAGAGCATGGACTGGCCTCTTTCCCGGCTCCTTGCTCCCCGCTGGGAGTCATGCAGCTCAGAAGCGGCTCATTAGGTGGAGGCTCCCCTCGTGTTTTCCCATACTTGGTGTGAGCTGAAGCTTCGCTGAATCCTTGGAAGAAGGCGCAGTGAGGAGAAGGACAACCCCCGCCACCAGGGTGGTGCTGCCGAGACCAAAGCCGAGAGTGGAGAGGTTGGCGTTGTTCTTGGCGCTCTCGGACTTGTCCTGAGCATCCCGGGTGGGGCACGTTCCTTCGCCACATCCCAGATCCTTGGCATCTTTCCAGGCGGAGCGGGCCGACAGACCGAAGAAGCTGCCAAGACCCCCCCCCAGGGCGCGGGCGTGGCCCTGCCGGTCGCGTCGCCCCTTCTGCCCGCGGGTGTGGGTGCAACCGGGGGGGGGGGCTGGTGGTGCATTTGGGGGGGGGGGGGGCGGGGGTGGTGGCGCGGTGGTAGGTGGAGGAGGGGGCTCGACCTTAATCTCCTTGAGATTGAGCGTGATCGTCCGCTCATCCCGCCCGGCCACGGCGAAGAGTTGGGAGTCGTTTTTGTAGCCCTCCTTGCTTGCCTCGATCTTGTGGCGCCCCACGTTCACCAGGATGGGCTGCTTGATCGGGGTCTTGCCGAGGGGTATATCGTCGAGGATCACGTCCGCGCCATCCACGCTGGACTTGATGATGAGGGTCGCCACCACATCCCGGAGCTTGGCGATTTCCCCCTCGACCTCCTTGCGGCGCTTGGCGTCGATTTTGGCCCCTCCCTCAGCGAGGAAGCGCTCGAAGGCTCGGAGTGCGCTGGCCCGATCGTTCTTGTCCCGGTAGACGACCGCGATGTTGAAGAGCACTTGGTAAGCTGGAGCGAGCTCGTAGGCTCGCTCGAACTCAAGGACCGCCGCATCGAGGTTACCATCGGCCTGGAGCTGTACTCCGCGTTTAAAGCGCTCGGCGGCCTCCTTGCGGTTCCCGTCTGAGATGGGGCCTGCCGGGGCCGCGCTTGCGGACCCTGCCCCCACCGCCCCCTGGGGTTGCGCCAGGGCACCTTCGGGGCTCACGAGCGAGGTCACCGCCATCACGGCGATGACCGAAGCCGCCACTAGAGAGCACCCCATGGAGTCGCGACGCACAAGCCAAAGCTTGGACATGCAGCCAGAAACGCTACCTCCCTCGTGGGACTTGTGTCAACGAATTCACCGAATGTTGCCGGTGGGTCGCACGGTGGAATGGTCTGCTGTCTCAAGTGCGGAGGTCGCGGAGCAGGTGGAGGATCAGGGTGATAACACCGATGCCGAGCATCCCAAAGCCAAGGATAGAGGTACGGTCGTGGTCGGCCAGCAGGCTACCGCCGACGGTGAACGCGGCAATGACGAGGCCAGAGAAGGCGCGGCGTCCGAGGCGGTCGAAGGCGTGGGGAAGCTCGGGGCTGCTAGCCTTCATCTGGAGGCGTCCGAGGCGGAGATCTTCAAGGATTTCCTGAGCTTGCTGGGGTAGATCGTAGGCGATACTGGAGAGGCGCTCCAGGCCGCGCCAGGCCTCATTCATGACC
The DNA here is from genome assembly GCA_025057345.1 of Polyangiaceae bacterium. Classification (GTDB taxonomy): domain Bacteria; phylum Myxococcota_A; class Polyangia; order Polyangiales; family Polyangiaceae; genus JANWXX01. Next base: position 3,646 of record JANWXX010000258.1, read on the forward strand.
CGCTCGGGAGAGTACCGCTTGCGGAGCAGCTCAAGGAAGTAGGGGCGAGTTTCTGTGTAAATGTCGAGGGATGGGTCCACCTCTTTGCCCACGCCCTCAATGGTCATCAAGGCCTTACCTGCGATGAGGAAGTCTGAGGAGATCTCGATGCCGTATTTGGAGGCTCCCTGGACCAAATCGCGGATTAGGCTAGTCAAATCGATCTCACCAAGAGGACGTCCCAAGTACTTTTCCGCGAGCAAGGAAGCCTCGGCGCGATAGGCGCGCATGTCGATCTTGCGAGTGGGAGTTCCAAGGGCGTAGAGGGCATCAGCAACACCGACGCTGTCCTGGCGGGCAGCAGCGAGCATCAAGTTGACCACCTTGTCGCGCATCTCAGCGGAGAGCCTTCCGACCATGCCAAGGTCAATCATTCCAATTTGAGGTGCGTCGGGGGTACCAAGGATCAGGATATTGCCTGGGTGAGGGTCTGCATGGAAGAAGCCATCCTCGAAGGCCTGCTGAATGATGATCCCAATGGCGATGCGGACTAGGCGTTTGGCGTCAAACCCCTGCTGAATGGCATCGTAAATCTTGATCCCGGGGAGGTACTCCAGGGTGAGGACATGGCGGCTGGAGGCTTCCGTGTAGACCTTGGGAAAACGAGCGTGTGGATTCTTTTCGAAGTTCTTAATAAAGCGACGGGTGTTGTCAGCCTCAAGGGTATAGTCCAGCTCGGCGGTGATGGTCCGATCGAAGTTCTCGACCATGGCACGGGGCTGGTAGATGTGCGACTCAGGAATGGTCCGCTCAATGAGGGCTGCGAGCATATGGAGCAGATCCAGGTCACGAGCGATGGTCTGAGCGACTCCGGGTCGCTGGACTTTGACAACAACCTCACAGGGCCCTTCAGCAGTCCGCAGGACTGCCCGATGGACCTGTCCGATGCTGGCAGCAGCGAGGGGTTTGGGGTCAAAATGCTCGTAGATCTCATGGAGAGGGCGCTGGAGGGAAGCCTCGATCTGTCGCTGGACCTCCTCAAAGGGGATGGGTGCCACGCCATCCTGAAGTTTTTTCAGTTCGGCGATCATCTCCGGAGGCAGGATATCGGTGCGGGTGGAAGCGATTTGAGCGAGCTTGACGAAGGAGGGACCGAGATCTTGAGCGACAAGACGTACGCGAGCGGCGAGAGAGATATGTTGGAGTTCCTCCTGGCCCTGAGCTAGATCCTCGGCGGAGGCTTCCAACGTGATGCCACGAGAGGAGGGAGGTGGTTCGCTTTCAGGAGGTGCATCCGGGGAGCGAGGGGTGCGGCGGCGTCCCGAGAGGCCAAGGCGTGCGGCTAGCTCACCGAAGCCGTGCTTGACCAGGACAATGTAGATCTCGCGCAGCCGGACCAGGTCGCGGTACGCGGTGACAAGGGAAACCATGAGGGAAGCGGTTATAGCCTGGCAGCACGCAGCCGGCGCGGTCAGCGGACGCGGATCACCGTTCCCGGCTCGAATTCAGTGGGGAAAGCAGCGGACCAGCCTGCCGGCAAACGAGGACTGGTAAAGCGAAAGAGGCGCTGAGCGTCGAGAGGGGCGAGGTTAACGCAGCCATGACTGCGAACACGGCCAAAGTTACGGTGCCAGAAGGCTGCATGGAGCGCCACCCCCTTATGGAAGAACTGGACGTAGGGAACATCCTCGATAGCGTAGTTGGACGAGGCATTCTCGTCGTCGAGGTTATCCATGGTGGAGCTACGGAGCTTGACCCAAATACGATAGACACCCTTAGGTGTCGCGGTGGCAGTCCCCTGAGCTCCTTTGCCGGTACTGACTAGGGTAGCAAAGACAGGAGTGTCTCCTTGGTATGCGACGAGGGTTTGAGAGGCCAGCTCAATGTCGATCCAGCGCTCCCCAGGAAGCACTTCGTTGGGGCGGGGTGCCGTCGTGGGTCTGCGCAGATCTTGAGTACGCATCCAGAGGCCATCGCCAACGCGGACAAAGGCACCAGTAGATCGATTGACTTCCTCGAAGACCCGAACCACCTCGAAACGCATTTTGCTGGAGGGAGAGCGGGCGCGAGTAAGGCCATCGGGTCTGGAGAAGACTGGGGTCTTGTCGTCAAGAACCCAGGCGATGTCGAGACGCCCCTCCGAGACCTCCTCGCCTCGGAAGAAGAAGGGGCGCACCGGAACAAGGTCGCGCATGGGAATCCAGCGCTCCCGGTGGGTCCGACCGTAGACATCGGCACCGCGAGCACGCTGCTCGACGATGGTGACGGAGAAGCCGGGTTGGAGTTCTTGTTCTGGCTCAGCCACGTCAGCGAATTCGAAGCTACGGTAGGCGGCACTCCCGTTGCGACCGACGAAGTAGTACCGGAAGGGAAGCCCGTCGGGGGATTCGGGGAGCAGGTCTGTAGGCAAGAGAGGGGATACAGCACTCAACTGGACGGTAGAACGACAGAGCCAAGCCATAGGCCCCAACATCAGCCAAGAAACCGGGCATCCTGGGGCATGGAGAGAAGCAAAGAGAGGGAGACGTGCTCCAGCGAGCAAGGTGCCACGGCGAGGAGCGTCGGGGCGAGGCTCCTGGTAGACGTGCTCATCCTCGCGAAGGACCAGGGCACTCCGTGCCTCGGGGGGGAGGAAGGCAAGACCAGAAACCCAAGGACCAGGCTCCTCCGCAGCAACCGGTTGAGCACGTAGAGAGAGCAGGCTGAGCAGTGCGGCGGAGGCCCAACGAAGGGAGGTCACTGGAAGGTGAAGCGGACCTCGTGGTCACAGATGCGGTAGACGTCCCCCTCGGCGATGACCTTGCGGGAAATTCGCTGGCCCATGAATTCGACGCCGTTGGTAGAGCCCATATCGACCATGAAGTACTGGCCGTTGAGGAGCTCGATCATAGCGTGCTGACGGGAGACGTTGGGGTCCTTGATGGTGAGGTCGCTGGTCTGTTTTCCGCGTCCGATGATGAAGCGATCTTTGTTGACCGGAGTACGTTCGCCGCCATAGACGGCGATGAGGGTACGACCTGCTGGAGCAGGAGAGGTAGGAGCTGCTGGGGGCTGAGGCAGCGAGGGAGGCCCAGGGCGCCCACTGGTGGGCATGGCGGAAGGGCCTGGCACGGGGGGCGGAGCGCCCATCCCTCCTGGGACAGGGGGAGGCAGGCGACCCGGCATGGGGGGAGGAGGAGCTCCTACACCACCGGGGATGGGGGGAGCTGGGGGAGCTGGGAGCCCCGGGCGAGCAACCGGCATGGGAGGGGGAGTAGCTACCCCCCCTGGAGCAGGAGGCATCGGGGGGCGAGGCATCGGGGGAGGGAGGCCACCACCTGGGGCTGGGGGCATGGGGGTTCGTGCTCCTGGCATGGGAGGTCCGGGAGGAGCCGGAGGAGCTGGGGGAGCTGGGA
>JANWXX010000259.1 GCA_025057345.1 Polyangiaceae bacterium
CGGGGGCCGAGGGGGCCGGAGCTGGGATCGGAGCCACCTGGGGCGGAGGGGCCAGCGGGGCCGCTGGTGCCAGCGATGCCATCATCGGTGACTGGAGCATCGTGGTGGGCATGTCGTCGATCTCCCGGGCTCCGGACGACGACTCAAGGGCACTCACCTCCTCTGGCTCGTTCTCGGGAAGCACCCCGCGGAGCTCGGTCACCTCAGAGATTGGCTGCCACGAGGCCATACCCTCGCGCCAGACGAAGGTATTTGGATGGATGGTACCTTGGCGGTACAGCTCAGAGAGCTGCTGCACTGTAACCGTTTTCTGCTCGCCCTGGCCCATGAGGACCATCCAGGAGGAGCCACCCTGCGCGCCGGTTGTGCCTGTCACAAGCTAGGAAGGAACCCCCGATCAACCAAAAGAGTCAAGCCTTTTGACTAGCGTCCCCGGCGGATCTTCGCCTGCTCGCCAACGGGAGAAGCGACCCCCACGCCCTGTCGGTTCGTAGGGGGGGCATCGACGCGGCTGCGGGGGGAGGAGGAGGGGGGTGGTTCCACCGAGTTCCTCAGGGTGTTCTTGTAATGGGCCCAGCAGATTGGACATCTCCACTGGAAGATCACCTCCCTCTTGTCGTTCTGGAACCGGTGCAGTCGCCAGCCGTGGCGTGTGCTCAGGAAGGTGTCCCCCTCACGGATGGGAGGAGAGAGCACTCCACAGTCAGCGCACTCGTGCTGGACTTGCTGCTCGTTGTACATGTGCCTGGCCCACGCTGGACTTTAAGAATGGCATACCCGACGCCGGGTTGCTACGTTCTCGTCCTGTCAAAAGGCTCCTTCCTCCACCTTCAGATCCCTGTTCATGACCAGTGGAATTCTCGGGATGCTGGCCTCTCCGCCGGCTAGGTAGGCATACCGAGCCCAATTGCCCAGCACCCTGGCCACGTAGTTCCTTGTTTCTCCGTAGGGGATGTGAGCAACCCAGAGATCGGCTTCGGGCTGGGGAGAATGCGCTAGCCATCGAGAGATCGCCTGCGGCCCAGCGTTGTAGCTTGCCACCGCCAGTACCAGGTTGCCTTTCCACATTCTCCGGAGCATGGCCAGGTACCGGGCGCCCAGGTCGATGTTCACGGAAGGTCGAATCAGCGTCCCTTCTTCGTGGGGCACCTGCTCCCGACGGGCAATCTCCCGGGCCGTGGAGGGCAGGAGCTGGAGTAGACCCTCAGCCAGCGCTGGCGAGCGGGCGGACGGATCGAAGGCACTCTCTTGGCGCATGACAGCATGGAGGATCCCCGGGGGGAGCTGAGTACGCTCTTCTGCCTCCCGGACCAGCCTGGCGTAAGGTGTTGGGAACAGGCAGGACCAAGCCCAGCGGTTGCTGCCCGTCGGTGCCTTCTGAATCAGCTCCTGACGGATCCTGCTCAGCCCGAGACGATAGCGGTGTTGGGCTTGGTCCAACTGGCCGTAGGCTTCGCAGAGTGCCTCTGTCCCCCGAGTTGGGTATGCTGCTTCGACTCGCTTTTCCTCCTGGTGGAGCATGTCCTCGGCTTCGTCCTCCAACCCGAGCTCGTGGAGGAACCGGATCGCTGGAGGCAACCTCACGTTCAGGGGAGGGGCAGCGCTGTCTGGGGCGGGTTCAAGGGCCAGTGATGGAGCAAGGCCGAGCTGCTCCAAGCGCTCCCGAGCCATCAGGGCAGGCCAGGATAGGGGCTGCTCTCGGATCACGGTCAGAAAGATCCGCACTGCTTCTGCCTTGTCGCCGGCCTTGAGGGCAGCCACTCCCTCTAGCTCCCTGAGCTGGGCAGCTTCCACTGGACTGTCTGCGGCTCGTGCCAGGGCACCGAAGGCTTCCCTTGCCTTGTGGTGGTGTCCAATCGCCATCTGCGCCAAGGCCAGCTCGTAGCTCGCCGCCTTCTGGAACTTCCCCTTCTTCCATCGCTTCAGGTAGCCTTTGTAGGCGCGCTCTGCCTCCTCGCTACGCCCCAGCAACAGTGCCAACCGGGCGGCTAGGTACGTCGCTTCCTCTGCGTGGACTCCTCGGGGGTTGGCTTGTACTAGGGTTCGATACGCCTGAATCGCTTCTGCATCCCTGTTCGCCCGCGAGAGTGCTCGTGCTGCCAGGAACTCATCGTCCGGGGAACGGCTGGCGCGGGCCACCCGCCCCAGTATCTCGGCCGCCTCCCCATAGCGCCTTAGCTTATAGAGAATCTGGCCCTGCTCTCGTAGAAGCTCCCCGGATGGTACCGGTCGGGGTCCCCTGGCTGCTTCGTCCAACTCGGCCAGAGCTTCCATACGTCCTGCCAAAGTGAGCTTTCTGGCGCGCTCCAGTCGCTCCGAGGCGGAAGGTTCCCAGCTCCCGTCCAAGCGCTTTAGCAGGGCCTCCGCCTCCTGCCCCATCTGGGGGGTATGGAGCACCACCCAGTGAGCATCCTCCCATGCTTCCTGCGTGCGACCCAGGGCTGCCAGTACCCGGGCGCGGGCCACCCGGGCGGCGGCGGTGGACGCTTCTCCTCGGGCGGCGGCAACGGCACGATCCAGGTGGCGCCGGGCCTCGTCTAGCTTCCCGGCTCGCTCCCAGGCGAGCCCTGCCTGAAGCGCGGCCCGGGGCCCAGGCTGGCGGACGAAGTAGGAGGCGGCCTCCTCGAAGGGGCCAACCTCCAGGGCCGCCTCCGCTCGGAATCGGGCGATCAGCGAGGCAACCAGCGGAATTTGGAGGCCCTCGGTGTGCTGGATCACCGCCCGGTGGTCACCTAGCATGCGGGCTATTTTGGCCTGGGCTAGTCTGATCTCCGGGCGACTCCGCTCCACTTCTGGGAGAGCGTCTAGTGCGGTGCGCGCATCAAGCCAGCGGTGCTCTCGGAGCGCCACTTGCCAAGCACCGGGGGTCACCTGGGGAATGAGGGGGTCCAGGGAGGTTTGCTCGAATTTCGGTGAAGCAGGTGCCGGCGCAGAGAGGGAGAGAAAAGGGCTGGTGGAGGAGGCAGGAGCCGAGGAGGTTCCTGGCCGGGTACACCCCGGAAAGGCAGAAAACGCAAGGAGTAGGAAGGCCAGGCGGCGCATCGAGTCACCGTAGCGTTAGCGGATCGAGAGGCCAAAAAGTTGGCTCCCTGCACCTTCTTTCACACCGGTGCGAACAGCCAAGTCGAGGAGGGTGGCAATGTCTTCGGCGCGCTCCAGGAAACGGCGACGGGTGGATTCCTCGGGAAAGGATGCAGTACATATGGATAACCCGGGCGAGGCCGGCTTGGCTGTCCAAATGGTCGGCGGCATACTGGGCCAGCTGGGCAGCTTCTGGAAGCCGCCCGGCACGGAGGAGGATCCTTGCCAAGTAGACCTGGGCGCCCAGGTGGAGTCGACGGTAACCCATCTCGGAGCAGTCTATGATGGCTTGGCGCTCCATCGCCTCGGCCTCTTCCAGCTTTCCCAGGAAGGCTAGTGTAATCCCCAGGTGGAGCCGAGCCATGGCTCGCCCTGGCTTCAGTCCCAGCCGCTCTGCCAGGGCCTCGGCCTCCCGAAGCATTGCCTCGGCTTTTTCGTAGCAACCTGCCTTGTTGCATGCCGAGCTAGCATGGGTGAGCTGGCTGCAGGTATTGCGGAGGTCGCCTACCAGGCGGTAACCATCTACAGCCAGCCTGGTCCACCGCAGCCCTTCCGAGAGATCCCCTTCGGCGGAGGCCAGGTGAGCCCGGGCTCGGTGGATCCATGCAACCACTCCTGGCTTCTCCTCAAGGGGTGGCTCTCCCAGGGCCATGAGCAACGCCCGAGCGAAGCGTACCTGCCCAGCCAAGATGAGGTGGAGCGCCGTCTGCGCCAGGGCGATTTGCCGGGCATCGCAGGGGGGGAAGGCTGGGCTCGCATGAAGCAAGAGCCCCAGCTCTTGGAGCTGTGCAGCTCGTCCTTGTCGTGCGCTAGGGAGGCTAGCAGGGCTGCTGCCAGGTACCACAGAGGTATCCCCGCGGTGAGCTGTCTCAGGGCCTCTTCAGCGTAGTGCTCGGAGGATTCCAGCTCTCCCTACCAGTGGAGCGTCTCCGCCTGAAGCAATCTTGGCTCTCCTACCAGCGTCCCTTGCGCCCCCGACTGCAGGCTACGTTCAGCCTGTACCACCACCCCTACTAGGTCGTTCCCTTCCAGCGCTTGTGCCGCTGCGTTTCGGTAGAAGCTGGCCACCAGTCGAGCTTCACCTCCCCGGGCAAAGTGCTCCGCCAGCACGGCCGGATCTCGCTCCCCCTGTCGTTCCAGCCACCGGCCTGCCAACGCATGTCCCAACCTCAGGTCGTTGCTTGTCAACGTCGCGTAGACCATGCTCCTTCTCAGCGCCTGTCGGAAGGCATACTCCTCTTCCCCAGGGAAGCGGCTTTGGGGGCGCTTCACAATCAGCTCTTCCTGTTGGAGTTCCTCCAAAAGGGAGACGGATCCAAACCGATCAGCTCTCCCACCCCTCCTGACCAGAAAAGCTGCCCGAAGTAGCTTGCCGCCCGGAGGGCATGCCTCGCTTCCGGGCTCAGCCCCATTAGCCGACTGGACAGCACCGCCAGCGCCGAGGCTGGATCCTCCTTAGACCACGCCCTTGGCCCTCGCACGAAGGAGTTCCTCCAGAAAAAACGGGTGCCCTCCAGAGCGCTCCACCAGTTCTCTCAGCTCTCCTGTGGTGTGTGGTTCCTCCGGTCGGCACGATGTTTCAGCTCGGAGCCAATCAAGGAAGGCCTGGAGCATCTGGTCGCCCATCAGCACTGCATCCTCCCGAGCTGCCTGGAGCTGGACGCTCTCCGGGAAGGGAATCCCCAGCAATACCCCCAACAATTCGGCTATACGGTCCGCTTGCTCCTCGCCCACCAGAAGCCGCATCTGCTCGTGAAGGGTGCATCGCTGGAGGTCAAGGGGGTCACCTTCTCGGAGTCCGAGCCCGGAGCGGAGGAGCTGACCCAGCAAACCGAAAGGAGAGCCTGCCGAGATGGGATTGCCCCGGGCGATCCAGCAAGAGGCGCGATCCTCCAGCTTTTGTAGCCATTCCTGAGCTAGGCGAGTCTTTCCAGTACTGGTTTCGCCCAGCACCAGCACCGCGCGAGGCCCCTGGCCAGCAAGCGTTTCCCGGAAAGTTTCTTCAATCCTCTGGAGTACCTTGTGCCGACCCACGAAGGGAGAGGAACGACCCAGCAGGGAGCTGAGCCCACGGGATTCTCCCAGCAGCCACCAGCCACAAGGCCCCTCCTGTACAGTGAAGCGTCCCGCCAGGAGCCCCGCCGTTGCCTCGTCGAGAAGAGGACCGGGCCCCGGGCCTTGCTCCGCTGACTGGAGCAGCTCGATGGCTCGATCCACTGCGTCTCCTTCCGGGGTTTGGCACCCGGTAGCAGCACGGCCTGTAGCCACTACAATGCCTCGTGCGCCGCGCCGATAAGTTCCAAGGAAGCTCGCGCCGCCCGCTCTGTGGCAGTGCTCCGGTTGTCGAGCAACCAGAGTTCCCATCCGCCAGGCGCATTGGGGAACCCAGGCTTGCCTGGGCGGCAAGGGCTGCCTCCTGGTTCGAGAGCAGGAGCAGCGTCCGGGAGCGTAACTCCTGCCGGGTCATAGTGATCCGGCGAGGCTCCCTGGAGGTTGTTGCAAGAGCTTCCAGTTCCTGTGCCACCGCCTTACCATCCGGTAGGCGCTCCGTTGGATTCTTGGCGAACATTTGGGCCAGCAGCTTGTCCAGGGCCGGCTCAACCCCAGGAACCAGGGAGGACAGAGGGGGAACGGGTTCGATCAGAACCTTGGCTAGGATCGCAGCCAGTGTCGCTCCTACGAAGGGTCCCCGCCCCGCAATGCACCGGAACAGAAGGCATCCCAGGGAGAACACGTCGGCTCGGGCATCCACGGACCCCTCGCCGGAGGCTTGCTCCGGTGCCATGTAACCAGGGGTCCCCCAATGCTCCTCCGGTTCCGAAACGTGGAAGCCCACTCCGAAGTCGATAAGCACGACCCGCTCTCGTTCGGGACCGACTAGCATAACGTTGGCTGGGGAGAGGTCTCCATGGAGAAGCCCCTTGCGGTGGACTTCTCCAGCCGCTTCTGCAGCCAGACGTACCACGCGGATGGCCTCGGGGATGGGAAAGGGCCCTGATTCGAGGGCTGTAGCCAACGAAATGCCCTCTAGCCATTCCAGCACCAGGAAGGGGCTCCCCTGGTGCATCCCCTGGTCGAGCAGACGAACGATCCCCGGGTGATCCAGCGAAGAAAGGAGGGTGGCTTCCCTGGCGAAGCGGGCTTGTGCGGCAGGGCTGCACTCGGAGGAGAGCTTGCAGGCGACCTGCTGCCCGGTGCGACGATCTTCGGCACGATAGAGGCGGCTGGAGCCCCCTGCGGCTACCGGTTCAATCAGCGCATAGACCCCCCCCAGGAGCACTCCGGTAGTCACGGCAGGTTCTGGGGGAGCACGAGGTGGAAGGTGGTCCCTTGAGATGAACTCTCTACCTCCACCCGGCCCCCATGTTCTTCGGCAGCCTGCTTGACGATCGCCAGGCCGAGTCCGGTTCCGTGCTTCTTGCCGCTGGTGACGAAGGACTCGAAGAGACGCCCCCGGATAGAGGCCGGGATGCCAGGCCCCGTGTCGCTCACCGAGAACACGACCTCTTCCCCACGACGACCCACCCGGAGCCCCAGCGTCCCGGGTTGCCCTTGCATCGCTTCTAGGGCATTGCGGATCAAGTTGTTCAAGGCACGGGTTATTTTTGACTCATCTAGCCTAGCAACGCCGCGGTCCAGGATCTGAACGTCTAGTTCGATAGGACTGCCTTCCAGCTCTGCGGCGAGGGGTTGTGCGAGGTTCTGGAGGAAGGATTCGAGGAAGACCTTACGGCGCCAGAGGGTGCGTTCGCCGCGGGCAAATTCGAGAACCTCCTGCTGCATGGAGCGGATCATCTCAAACTGCTTGTGAATACGCTCGGCGTAATCGGAGCGGGTAGCCGGGTCGGAGGTCTTGGACATCATCTGCACATAGCCCCAGACGACCGCCAGCGGGGTCTTGAGATCATGCATCACGGCGGATAGCAGTT
>JANWXX010000025.1 GCA_025057345.1 Polyangiaceae bacterium
AGATGCGTGCTGCTGGCGTTGTCGTCGAGCGGGAAGGGGAAGGGGTGCGCGTACGGGCGGATCTCCCGCTGCGCGGTGTGGACGTCACCACGGCCCCATACCCAGGCTACCCCACGGACATGCAGGCCCAGATGATGGTGCTGATGACGCTGGCCAGGGGTCGGAGCGTCTTCACCGAAACTATCTTTGAGAACCGCTTCATGCATGTACCGGAGCTGGCTCGCATGGGCGCCGATATCGAGGTTCATGGCAACGTTGCCGTGGTGACTGGTGTTCCTGCCCTCTCCGGCGCTAGCGTCATGGCCACGGACTTGCGTGCCAGTGCCTCCCTCGTCATCGCAGGCCTCGTTGCCTCCGACGAAACCGAAGTACGTCGTGTCTACCACCTCGACCGCGGCTACGAGCACATGGAGTCCAAGCTTCAGGGGCTCGGCGCTGACATTGAGCGGGTCAAAGGGGTTTCGGGCTAAGTTCTAGCAGCGCGTGGGGGTAAGGGTCTTCCTGGTAGTGACGTAGCTGGTAACCTGCACCTCTTGCCAGGGCCTCCACCTCCTCTCGGGTGAACAAGTGGAAGAACCCTGCCTCTGGGGAAAAAAAAGAGGGAGCTTCCCCTGGGAGGAAGGTAGCTCGCAGACGCTGTTCCCACCCTCCCCGAGGCCAGTCTACCAGGAAGCTTGCCAGCACCGGACCCCTTGGACACAAACGAGGCAGGGTGCGGAGCAGCACCGCCCTCTGCTGTGCGTCGAGCAGATGAGAGAGGCTACCCCAGCCCAGGACTACCCCGTCGAATGTACCGTGGACCAGGGGGGTGAGGGGGCCTTCACGCCTCTCCACGGCGGCGATCAAGTCTGCGTAAGAGCCTGAGTGGAAGGTCAATCCCAGGGTGTCGTTGGCCAGCCGGCGTCCCGCATCCGCAAGGGGAATACAGGGCTCGAAGGCGACAACCTGGTAGCCCCTCTGGACCAGCGCCAGAGCCTCTCGACCGGCCCCTGCGGCTCCTACTAGAATACGCCCGGAGGAAGGCCAGGTAGGGTTCTCGAACACCTGTTTCTCCCAAGAGAAGAGGCCCTGGTCGAAGGCGGTGCCACCGGGGGTATATGTAGAAGATTTTTGGTAGAGTTCCAGGGTGAGAGCTTGACGTTCTGGGAGGGAGAGACGGGCTGTGAGGAGCAGATCCTGCAGCAGCAAAACGCTGCGATGCACTTGTTCTGAGGCCCGCCCGACCTTGAGTATCCACCTCACCCACCACTGCATCATACTGCTCACAGCAGCCGAGGAGTGTCGTGGGAAGGGCTACGGACGACCCTGCGGCGCTCTCCTTCCCTGGGGAAGGTAGAGAGAGCATCCAGGATCAGCTCCAGGTCACCATCCCGTTCCGGGAAATTCAGGTGCTCGGTGTCTACGATCAGCGTCGGTGCACCTCCGGGGGACTCGGGGTAAGCCGCGAAGAACCGATTGTAAGCAGCCGCCAGCTCCTCCAGGTAGTTTCGGTCCATGTCTACCTCGAAGGAGCGCCCACGTCGCCGGATTCGCTCCAGGACTAGGTCCGTAGGGGCCTGGAGGTAGATCACCACGTCCGGTACCCGGACCTGACGGATGAGTGCAGCAAAGACCGAATGGTAGAGGGCTAGTTCAGACGCCGACAGGGTGAGTTCGGCGAAGATCCGGTCCTTGTCGAAGAGGTAATCAGCTACCGTGTTTTTCTGGAAGAGATTTTCTTGCACAAGCTGCTCTTGCTGCTTGAACCTCGACAGTAGGAAAAACACCTGGATCTTGAAGGCATGTGCTGCCTTGTCCCTGTAAAAATCTGGGAGGAACGGGTTTTCCTCCACTACTTCCAGCACCGTCCTCCCGTGGAATGCAGTGGCCAGGAGCCTGGTTAGCGTCGTCTTTCCCACCCCGATACAGCCTTCGATAGCCACGTACCTGAGTCGCTCGGCGATCGCTCGTGCATCCACCATGATTTCCTCATGGCAGAGCCGTCGCAACGGGACAAGGGAACTCTGGCCGGCGAGCAGCAAGGAGCTGGGGCAAGGTCAGATCTTGAGGAGCACCTTGCCTACGGAGGTGTTGGTGGCGAGGTAGCGGTGGGCTTCGGAAGCCTGGTGTAGAGGGAACTCCCGATCGATGACCGGGGCAAGGCGTCCCAAGGTCAACAGGGGAAGGATACGTCGCTCCAGAAGGGAAGCGGCCTCGATCTTTTCCTCTAGAGGTCTGGAGCGGAGCACAGTGCCATGGATCTCCAGGCGCTGGCGAAGCACTAGGCTCAGGTCCAGGGAGGCGCTGGCGCCCCCGGTCAACCCCACGAGCACCAATCGCCCCCGGTGGGCACAGCTTGCGAGGGACTCGGGGACATAAGCGCCCCCGACCAGCTCCAGGACCACATCGACCCCTCGCCCTCCCGTTGCCTGCCGCACCTCGTCGGCGAAGCGGGAGGCAGAGAGGACCATCCAGGTGTGCGGACCCAAATGCTCAAGGCTTCTACGCTTGCCTTCGGTTCGAGTCGTACCGATCACTCGGGCGCCAAGCGCAGCAGCGATCTGGACGGCAGCGGTGCCCACCCCGCTGGCAGCCGCATGGATGAGTGCAGTGTCTCCTGGCCCCAGACGCCCGCGGACTACCAGTGCGTCGTAGGCAGTCACGAAGGCCTCTGGGATGGCGGCGGCGTCTCGCAAGGAGAGCCCTGCAGGGATGGCTACGGCCTCCCGCTCGTGGACCACCAGCGCCTCTGCATAGGATCCTCCACCGACGAGTCCCATTACTGGATCACCCTCCTTCCACCGGAGCACGCCGGGGCCTAGAGCGTCCACATAGCCGGCGTACTCAAGGCCAAGGATGTCCCGAGGAGAACCGGGAGGAGCTGGATAGAAGCCCGCTCGCTGGAGCAGATCGGCCCGGTTGAGGGCGGTGTAGACGACGCGGACCCGGATCTGACCAGGTCCTGGCTCAGGGGAGGGAATCTCCCGGAGTTCAAGCACGTCCGGTCCGCCATGTTCACGAAGGATGACTGCGTGCATCAGGCGAGCCCTGCCTTGCGAGCTATACGAGGAGCCTCTTCTCGGGCCTGGGCAGCGATGCGAGGGGCATCGAGCGTGAGCAGCTCGCCGTCGTGCACGAGCTGTTGGCCGTCGACAAAGACGTGACGCACATCACGGGATTGGCAAGCATAGACCAGGGTGGAGAAGAGGTCGAGGGCGGGGGCTGTGTGGATGTCCTGCAGGTCGACGACGATGACGTCAGCGCGCTTACCGACCTCGATGCTGCCGATAAGCTCTCCAAGGCCTAGGGCTCGAGCGCCGCCGAGGGTGGCTAGGTGGAGGGCTTCCCGGGCAGATAGAGAGGATGTCCCGGCGTTGATCTTGGAGAGGAGTGCGGCGAGGCGGAGTTCCATAAAGGCGTCGAGGTTGTTGTTGCAAGGGGCGCCGTCGGCACCTAGACCGACTCGGACGCCAGCCCGGTGCAGGTCGGCAACCCGGGCAATGCCAGAGCCGAGCTTGAGGTTGGAACTGGGGCAGTGGACGACGGCAGTATCTGCGGCGGCCAGCGCGCGAATCTCGTCATCATCGAGGTGAACTCCGTGAGCCAGGACTGTACGGCTCCCCGTGATGCCGCAGCGGGCCAAGGCAGTGAGATCGTCGGTGCCCAGCAGCGCCCGGACAGCAGCCCGCTCCTCTACCTGCTCAGCGGCATGGGTGTGGAGCAAGGCTCCAGCCTCTGCCGCCAGGGCTGCGCAACCTCGAAGCATCTCCTCAGAGCAGGAAAGGACGAAGCGGGGACAGAAGGCGTAGCGAACCCGGGCATCGGGTCGGTTGGGCCAGTCACGGGAGAGACGCTCAGCCTCTCGGAGGGCAGCACGGGTGTTTTCGAGGAGGGCAGGAGGGGTACCTTCGCCCCGGTCCATCATCGCCTTGCCAGAGAGGGCACGAATCCCGCTGCGAGCGCAAGCGTCCAGGACGACATCGTGGCCGTGAACCGTACCCATATCGAGAAGGGTGGTCGTGCCACCGCGGAGCAGCTCCGCAAGACCCAGTTCGGCGCTGACCCGGAGGCTTCGCTCGTCGTGGGCAGCTTCCAGGGGCCAGAGGAAGCGTCGGAGCCAGGTAAGCAGGGGGACATCCTCGGCCAGCCCCCGAAATAGGGTTTGGACCAGGTGGATGTGCCCCTGGATGAGCCCGGGGAGCACCGCCTTACCCTGGGCATGGACAACCTGGTAGTCCGTGGCCAGCGCAGCGCGGGCCTCCTCACCAAGGGCGACAATGCGCCCCCCAGCAAGGGCAACGTCGCCTTGGAAAACCCGGTGATCGGGGTCGCAGGTGACGACAAGGCCACCCCGGAGAAGTACGCTCATGGGGCTTCCATGTTGCCACAAGGCGTGGTAGCCGTCCCCACCTTCCCCTGCAGGCTCCTAGGCCTCGCTCCCAAGAGTAGTCGATGATGAATACCACCGAGCAACCCAAGAGTAAGTTCGCTGAGTTTCTCGCCTCCAAGAAAATCGATGCACGGCGTGTCCGGTACGCCTCCGCGGCCCTAGAGAAGCTTCGGCCTGAAGATCGAAAGATCCGCTGGGCTCGCAAACATAGGAAGGGCGAGGCGTCCAAGGCCGAGGGGAGCGACAAGAAGAAGCCCCGTAGTGGGCGCCCCATCACCGCCCGTGCCATGAGCGCCGCCCTGGCTGGCTAACGCATCAGTGGCCCCCAGAAGACCCGTCTCCTCCGAGCGATCAACCATATCCTTGCTCAAAAGAAGCAAGAGGCCGTCTCCCTCGACGCCCTGTTCTGAGCGCTTCGGAGCGCTTCGCTTTGTCGTCGGGAATTTGGCCCGGTACCTGCGCTGGCCGCAGCATCGGGCCATGCTGTTCTTCGCTACCCTCGCCTTCCTTGGGCTCGTCGTGGCTGATCTACGCGATTTTCGCCTCTCTCGCCGCTGATCTTCCATGCTCGCTGAATTTCGCTGCCAGGCGGCGCAACATCATCAGGGGATGTGGCGCAGCTTTCCCTGATGACTCCTCATTTTCTTCCCTGTCGAGGGGAGATACAGCTCCAAGGTAGGATGAGCGGCTTGCCTCCGGCAGATTCCAACGACCTCCTAGAGCGTTGTCGCCAGGGGGACAAGGCTGCCTTCCGCCAGCTCTTCCTCCTCCATAGCCCCACTGTGCTCCGTCTCGTCGCTCGCATGCTGGGCCGCCGAGCAGACATTGAGGACACGGTCCAAGAGGTCTTCCTTCAGGTTTACCGCTCTCTCAAAGATTTCCGTGGGGACGCCAAATTCTCTACCTGGCTCCATCGAGTCACCGTCAACGTCGTCCTGATGGCTCGCCGCGCCGCCCAAAGCCGCCCCGTGTTTGCTGCATCACCCCCGGATGAGGCGCTGAAGGACGAAGGCCTCTGGCCCGATGAAGATGCCGCACGGCGCCTGCGCCTCCAGGCCTTCCAGCGCTGCATCGACCGCCTCCCGGAGAAAAAGCGCGTTGTCTTCATCCTCCATGAGCTGGAGGGGCTTCCTGCTGCAGAGATCGCCGAGATCGTCGGCGCCCCGGTACTCACGGTGCGCACTCGCCTCTTCTATGCCCGCCAAGAACTCGCTGAGCTTATGCGACAGGAGCCCACCCTCTGCGCGTTGGCCGAGGAGTCCGACGGACCAAACCCATCGTCAGGGAATTCTCCCGGTGATAGGGTGAAAGGTCAACCCCCCGCTCGTCCCGAGAAGGATCAAGAATGAAGCCGCAGGAATTGATCGACCAGCTCGTGCGTGAGGCACGCCAGCAAAGAAATCCAGGGGTTGAGTTGGCCATCATCGAAGCGAAGCTTTTTGAGCGAATCGCTCGGGGTGAACTCCCTCGTACTCCTCTAAAACTCACCCAAGGTCGATCCTGGTGGCCCATCGCTGTGATCGCTGCAGCTGCTGCGGCCGTCGTCCTTCTGTGGTCACGCCTCCGCCCCTCCAACCAACCTCCAACCAACCTCCCTTCCACTGCGATGAGTCCTTCACCTGCCGTGGAAAGAATCCAAAAGTTCCGTACTGATAACGAAGGACGGTGGCTTGAGGTGACAGGAAAAGCATCTCTCTGGATGGAACCCAATAGCGAAGGGACCATCCAGGAAGGCGACCGGTTGACGGTTCTCCTCGAAGAGGGCGCTGTTATCCTGGATGTGCTCCCTCAGCCTGCTCCCGACAAGGTAGAGGTACTTGCAGGCAATTATCGGATCTCCGTCAAAGGAACACGGTTTCGAGTTGCTCGCCGGACCGAGCAAATAGAGGTCGACGTCGAGCACGGAGCTGTCCAAGTCACCTCTCTGGATGGAACCACGACTCCCCAATGGCTCCGGGGGCCCGCAGGGGGGACGTATCCAGCCTCGCCCATTCGTACATTCCAACCCTTTCACAGAGCCTCCTCTCCCGTGGACTCCGTGGTTTCCTTGCGAACTAGCGCTACCGCAGAATCGCCGCTGCCGCTCCCTCCCCGAACACCTTCTCGCAATATGGGAGTCCCTTCTTCGACGGATTTGCTCGCTCAGGCCCGGGATCTTGTTGCCTCCTGTGCCCGCTCGTCCACCAGCGTCGCTCCAGGAGTTCAGGTGACAATTGAGACTTCCCTGACCCTCTCCATCGCTCCCGGGGGGCATGTCGAGGCATTTGCCTTCCAACCTCCCCTTGCTCCCGCCACCGAACAGTGCTTCCGGAAGGGAAAAACAAAGCTCCGGGGCCTTGTGGGGCACTACTCCACCCCGATCACGCTCACCCTCAACGGGCAGTGACCCAACTCCTGGCCTCGCGGCCAACCTTGGCGCAAGGGAGCGCTCCGCGAAGCTGTACGTTGAGGTAAGACACCGTTATCCCTCAGGATGTCAAGAGTTTCTTGGAGCATGATGGAAGTGTGACGGTATCCGAGGAGGGGGCTGGAACAATGGCGCTCCATGGCCCACACGGTGGTGATTTCGGACATTCATCTGTGCGAGCTGGAGCGGGAGCAAGGGCTCTGGATGCGCTACCGGCAGCGCCCTTACTGCCCCGATGACGAGCTTGTGGCGATGCTGGCGGAGCTGCGTCGGCGCGTCCGTGGAGACTCGCTAACACTTGTACTCAACGGGGATATCTTCGACCTAGATGCGCCGAGGGTGCTCCATGAGACAAGCCGATTCCACGATCTGCCCCGGGATGCGGTCAACAGTGTTCCGATGCTCGCTGCCATTCTGGACGATCATCCCGAGTTCGTCTGTGCATTGGGGGAGGTGCTGGCAGAGGGCCATACCCTGGTGTTTATCGCGGGTAACCATGACATCCAGCTCACTCTGCCGGAGCTTCGTGATCTTCTGCGAACCCGGCTGGTGGAGGCTGCCTATGCTGCTGGAGCTGCCGCGGATGTGGCCGGGCGCGTGGTGTTCCGCGCCTGGTTTCACCGTACTGAAGACGGCGTCGTGATCGAGCACGGTCACCAGTACGACAGTTATTGCAGCTACCGTTATCCGGTGGCTCCCTTCGGCCGAGCTCCTGGAGTAATCCAGCCTACGGTGGGCTCGCTGACCTCGCGGTTGCTTACCTCCCGCATGGGGTTTTTCAATCCTCATGTGGATGGTTCCTTCATGCTGTCGGCGCTGGGTTACTTGGGTCACTGGGCTCGCCATTACCTGTTCTCTCGGCACTCGCTGGTGTTCTCCTGGGTGATGGGGTCCATCCGCACGATGCTGGAGCTGATCCGGTCGCGCCACGCCTTGGATCCAGCCCGTCTAGCAGCAGATATCCAGGAGGCCTCCCGGGAGACGGGGGTTCCAGAGGACAAGGTCTGGGCCCACGCGCTCCTCTTCGTTCCCCCGGCGGAAGATCGGTTGGGGCGCGTGCTGCGAGAGCTGTGGCTCGATCGGCTAGCGCTGGTGCCGCTGGCAGCCTTGCTGGCCCTGCTGGGATTCCGGTTGGCGCCCGGGGGGTACGCGCTGTTGGGGGCAGCGCTAGGGCCCGCACTCTTTGCAAGCTACGAGCTGCTTACTCCCAAACCCACCCTCGACGAAACTTGGCGCTCGGTACAACAGAGAGTCCGGCAGGTAGCGAGGATTCATGGGGCCTCTGCAGTGATCTTCGGCCACACGCACCACAGCGATGCCCGGTGGGAGGAGGGCGTCTTTCACGGTAACTCGGGCTCCTGGTCCGCAGCATTTCTGGACATCGCCTGCACCCGCCCACTGGAGTCGGCTCGTCCGGTGATCTGGCTCCGGAATCACAGCGGAAGGCTGGTAGGGGGCATGGCTCGCTGGCGGAAAGATCACTTCGAGTTTCCTGCTCCTAAAGCGGAGAGCGGTATCTGGGGTGAGCGCGGACCAGAAATTGCCACGGAATTGCTGCGCTCTCCTGCAGAATGATGCACCTTGCATGCATGCTGGAACAGCGCGATTACACCCTCATCTTGGACAAAAGCGGCAGCATGCGAGAACAGGATGTTGGCGGCGGTCAGAGCCGGTGGCAGGCTGTTCAGGAGTCCACCCTAGCCTTGGCTCGCCACTGCGAGCAGTTCGATCCGGATGGCCTGACGGTCTACCTGTTCTCTACCGACTTCCGTCGCTACGACAACGTGACTTCGGATCGCGTGGCCGCTCTCTTCGCTGAAAACGAGCCCGGTGGCTACACCAACCTAGCTGGGGTGCTTCAAGATGCCTTCGATAATACTTCCAGAGGAAGGCGGCGGGCCAGGCGAAGCCCTTGGGTGAACTGATTCTGGTCATCACTGATGGCGCACCATCCAACGAGGAGGCGGTGGTCGACGTCATTGTTGCGGCCACTCACCGTATGGATCGGGACGAGGAGCTGGGTGTGTCGTTCCTCCAGATCGGCCGGGACCAAGGGGCTAGCGCCTTCCTCAAGCGCTTGGATGACGACCTGGTGGGCCCCCGGAAGACCGGCCTGTTGCAGCGAATCTTCGGCGGCGGCAAGCGCACGGCTCGCTTCGACATCTGCGATACGCTCACCTTTGCTGACATGGAAGACCGCTCCCTCACCGATGTCTTGCTGAGCGCTCTCAACGATTGATCTATCCTGGGGGTCATGCGCGCTCCCTGGTCTACCGTTGCCCTTGTGGTTGTTCTCTGCGGCGCTGTTATTGCCGCCTGCTCCAGCGCTGGGGGGACTGGCCTAGGTTCTGGAGGTGGAGGAGGTGGGAGCGGTGCGGGCTTGGGCGGGAGCGATGCAGGTTCGGGTGGGAGCGATGCGAGTGGCGGGGTCAGCGGGAATATGGCTGGCTCTGGCGACGCAGGCAGCGGGGGTGAGGGTGGGGCCAGCAGCGGCGGGGCAGGCGGCGGGCCCGGCGGGGGAGCAGGGGGGAGTCCGGGGGGGGCAGGCGGTACGGCGAGCGGGGGAGCAGGGAGCAGTGCTGGGGGAGATCCCCTCGGGGGCGGGGGAAGCGGTCCCTTGCAGCTGCTGGCTATCGCTCCCGTGGACGCGGTATTCACCCCTCCGGCGGGGACAGGGCTTTCGGCGAAGTACAAGGCGCTCCTCAAGGAAACCGGGAAACCTACCGTAGACGTGACTGCCGAGGCAATTTTCTCGGTAGAACCCGGGGATTTTGGCTCCTTTGTCGGGTCGACCCTTCAAGCTCCAGCGGGCAAGCTAGGGCAGGCAACGATCAAATGCAGCGCCAAGGGGCTGAACACTTCTACCAAGGTGACCATCGAGCAGGGGAAAGTGGTGATAGGCCCTGGTGCACCTGGGGATGCTCCGGGGAAGTTTAGTGGTCCGGCGGACCCCAATGCACCGGTGGAGGTTGTGTACCCGCCGAGCGGCATCCTGGTGCCTCCCAACATGAACTCGCTGGAGATCCACTTCATTCCTGCGGCAGGCCAGCAGCTCTTTGAGCTGAAGTTTACTTCGAGCACGGTTTCGTACACGGTCTACACCGGCTGCACACCGCTCAACGGGGGCTGCGTCTTCACGCCGGATGCCTCCTTCTGGCAACAGATGGCTAACGGGGCTCGGGGCAATGCGCCAGTGAGCTACACGGTGCGGGGCGTTGACGGGGCAGGCAACGTGGGAACCTCTGCGGCGCGCACCGTGCAGTTCGCCGCCGATGACCTAGAGGGGGGGATTTACTACTGGAACGCTCAAGGCCTCATCATGCGCTATGATTTCGGCTATCCAAAGCAGCCGGCGGAGGTTTACATGAACGCCTTTGAGGCTCAGGGGTTCACCTGCGTCGGTTGCCACACGATCTCCCGCAACGGCAAACGTATTGCTGTGGGAGTTGATATCCCCGCGCCTGCCCCGTACCGGGTCTTCAACGTGGGTTCCAAATCGCTGGTCTACCCGCCGCCCTCCTACGGCGCCAATTTCTTTGCCTTCAATCCCGACGCTACCCAGATGCTGATCTCGGATGGCAACAAGATCTCCTGGATCGACGCCAACACCGGTGCCCTCCTCCAAGATGCGGTGGTCCCCTCTGGCACCATGCCCGACTGGTCCCCTGACGGAAGTGCTCTGGTTTATGCTCGCCCCAAGACGCCTCCTCCCTTGGGTGTTGCGGCCCCCGGCGTTGACTCTGCCTCCCTAGAGGTCCGCTCCTTCGGCGGCGCTGGCTTCGGCCCCCCCACGGTGCTTGTCCCCTTCAACGGTGCCAACAACTACTACCCGAGCTACTCCCCGGATGGTGCCTGGGTGGCCTTCAACCGATCTCCAGGCAATAAGAACTCCTTCGAGAATGCCAGCAACGGCGATGGGGGGCTCCCAGATGGTGAAGTTTGGGCCGTCGCTGCCCAAGGGGGCACCCCAATCCGCCTTGACAACGCTACCCAGCCCGGGGATTCCTGGCCCAAATGGGCAGTGCAGACCTCCACCTATGAGGGTGGCACCGTCCACTGGCTTACCTTCTCCAGCTGGCGGGCCTACGGACTACGCCTCCCGGCCTTCAAGACCACCCAGCTCTGGATGGTCGCCTTCGACCCTGCTCGCGCCGCCAAGGGGCAGGATCCTAGCTTCCCTGCTTTCTGGCTTCCCTTCCAGTCCCTCTCCAGCGGGAACCACATCGCCCAGTGGGTCGTCAAGGTCGAACGAAAACCCTGCTCCAGCCCTGCAGACTGCTCCGCTGGCCAGACCTGTGGCCCCCAATCCCAGTGCATTCCCCTCTGACACCCCCCTGGAGGGCCGTGGTGCTGGTCCTGCTCTTCGCATCCCTCCTCGCTTTCGCTCCCCGCCCACCTCCTCACACGATCCCGCTCCTCTCCTCCCCATCGGAGCCCCCCCGGAGTCTGCCGGATCTGGACCCACCTTCCTCTCTTCTCCCGCTGCACTTTGCTGCTGCCTCATCCCTTGCGTCGCTCCCTCCGCTGCGACTATGGAATGTCCATACTCGGGCGGAAGCGACACTACGGCTCTACGGAGCTGACGGTGCGCTGGATGAAGATGCCGCAGCGGGGCTGGACCGGTTGCTCTCGGATGCTCGCCGGGCAGGGAAGCCTCCCGAAGTGGCCCGGATGGATCGGCGGCTGCTTCGGCTGCTGTTCCGGGCGGCGTATCACTTCGGGGCGAGGGAAGTGGAGCTGGTGTCCGGGTACAGGAGGCCATGGCGCCGCGCGGAGGGGCTTCATGGGAAGGCGAAGGCAGTGGACTTCCGCCTAGTGGGCGTGGATGCACCGGAGGTGGCAGCGTACCTGAGGACGTTGCCCCGGGTAGGGGTAGGGCTCTACACACATCCTCGCACCCGCTGGGTCCATCTGGACGTGCGGGAGCGAAGCTACCACTGGGTGGACGGGACGCCACCGGGGAGGCTCTGGGGGGCGGCTCAATGGCCTATGGATTACCGCGCCCTGGAGGAGCGTGACGCAGCCTACCAGGAAGGAGACGACCTTCCAGAGTGAGTCCCCTCAGGTTCCCGGGATCCCGGGGGGCCTGCAACGCTCCGTTTGCTCCTCGCCCGGAGACTCCAGCCACGCCCCGAGGATCCCTGGCCGGATCTCCGCACCCTCCTCGATTGGCTCACTCGCTTGGAGAGGCGGGCATCGCCCTGGTGTCGAGGGGCTTTCGCTATCTTTCGCTATCTTCACTGTGTCCTCGGTGGTCTCGGCGCTCCTCGTCTGGCAGCGCATGCCAGCCGAGCGTCCCTGTGCCTCGCCCTTCGATGCCGCTTCCGAGGGATGGGATCCCGCGGCCCAGGAGCGCGTGCGCAAGGCCCTCCTCAACGTGAACTTCGGGGGGAGCGTTATCTAGAGGCCGAACGGCTCTATCGCAGCGCCCTTGAAAAGCGTCAGATGATCCTCCCCCGGGATAGCCGCTTGCTAGTAAAACCCGGGGGAACCTAGCGGAATCCCTGGTGTTGCAGGGGCGCGCTAGGGAGGTACTGCCGATGTTCGAGGCGCTTGTAGCCCTCCAGTCCTGGCACCTCTTCGACGGACTTGCACTGGCTCGGTGGCGTCTTGGCGATCCAGCAGGGGCGATTGCTGCGCAACGTCGTGCACTTTCGGTCTGCATAGCTACCGATTTGGAGGGGTTGTGTCGGGCTCTGGCGTCTATCCGGCTGGGAAAGTACTTGCTCGGAAATGCCAAAGAGGAGGCCCGGAGTCGATGAGGCTCGCGCGCTGCTGGCCTCCCTGGAGCCCTCCACCCTGGGCAGTCGGGCACGCCGTTCCCAGGCTGCTGCCATCCTTGCCCCCCTGATGCACCGTGGTGGTGCTCACCGGAGGCTCCACGAGGTGGCCTTCCGCCTCGATTGGCCCCTCCCGCCGCTCTGACGGCCCGAGGCGGGCTCGGGTAACTTTTTCTCCTCGGTCTGGGCTACCTGGGTAGCAGCCTTCTTCTCCTGGAGGCGGGCCTCCTTGCGACGACGACGGGCCTTCTGCTTTGCTCGAGCGCGAGGATCTTGAGGGGTTCCCATAAGAAGGGGCTCCTAACGCAAGGGCGGGAAGAATGCTACCCCCTGGTCACTATCGGGCTGGGTTAGGGCCTTGCACGGGCTCTTGTCCTAGAGGTATCCCTGAAGCATGCGCTGGCGAACGTTCTTGGCTGGAGTGGTGGGGGCGACGCTGGCAGGGGTCTGGCTTGCAGGAGAGGGGTCAGGGGAGGCGAGGGCCGCACCGGTGGAGATCTCCCTGGCCTTCGAGAAGTTCACCCTCGACAACGGGTTGGAGGTGATCCTCCACGAGGACCACCGCACCCCAGTGGCCGCAGTCAATCTCTGGTACCATGTAGGCTCCAAGGACGAGGCGAGGGGCAAGAGCGGCTTCGCTCATCTCTTTGAGCATATGATGTTCGAGGGCTCGCGGAACGTGGGGGAGGGAATGTTTCTTCGGTACCTCGACAGCATCGGTGCTACAGAGCGCAATGGTACCACCAACACCGATCGCACCTCGTATTTCGAAACCGTCCCTCGAGGCCGCCTGGAGCTCGCGCTCTGGCTAGAGAGTGATCGGATGGCCTTCCTGCTCGATCGGATCAACCAGGCGGCCTTCGACCGGCAGCGGGAGGTGGTGAAGAACGAGCGCCGAGAGCGCTATGAAAACGTCCCTTACGGACTAGTCCCCCAGTACCTTCGCGCTGCCCTCTTCGACGAGGAGCACCCCTACCACCACCTCGCCATCGGAACCCCCGAGGATCTGGATCGCGCGACTCTCGATGACGTTCGTACCTTCTTCCGGACCTTCTACATCCCGAACAATGCCACTCTGGTCGTGGCCGGAGATATTGACGTTGCTACGACCAAGGCGCTAGTACAGCGCTACTTCGGCTCCATTGCTCGGGGCCCCGCTCCGCCGGTGCAACGTGGGCCACGACCTTCCACACTCTCTCGGGAAGTCCGCCTGTTCGTAGATGCGGACGTAGAGTTTCCCCGGATCTACATGAGCTGGGCTACCCCACCGCTGTTCGCTCAGGGTGATGCGGAGCTGGATGCGGCTAGTAAAATCCTGAGCGTGGGTCGAAGCAGCCGGCTCCAGCGGCGCCTGGTTCACGAGTTGGGGGTGGCTCAGCACGTTGGAGCGCAACAGGCTTCCTCCGAGTTGGCCAGCGTCTTCGAGGTAGTGGTCACTCTGCGCCCAGGGGTCGCTCCTGCAGAGGCACTCCGCCTCGTCGACCAGGAAATCGAGACCCTTCGCAAAGAGGCTCCTTCCTTCGAGGAAGTGCAACGAGCTCAGGCTCGTCAATCCTCTGGGGTCATCTTCGCGGCAGAGCGGGTCAGTGGCCGCGCCAATGGTTTCAACCTCTACAACCATTTTACCGGAGATCCCGGCTTCCTCTCTCAGCATCTCGCTCGCTACCGAAGCCTCTCTCCGACTGCGATCCAGCGTGCTGTCGCCACTCACCTCCCTGTGGACCGCCGTGTGGTGGTTATGGTCACCCCGGATGCCAAGGCTCCTCGCGCCGGCCGCCTCCGCACGTAACCAGACCGTTACGACGAGGCGGCGGACGTGGGGCCGGTTGCGGTGCTCCCAGAGGTAGAGTCCCTGCCAGGTGCCGAGTGCAAGGTGACCTCCGCGCACCGGGATCGTCTCGGAGGTACGGGTTAGTACGCTTCGGGCGTGGGCTGGCATGTCGTCGGGTCCCTCGTCGTTGTGCTCCCAGTGTCGAGATTCCGGGGCTAGCTCGGCAAACCAGCGGAGCAGATCTCGACGCACGGACGGGTCCGCGTTCTCCTGGATAACCAAGCTGGCGGAGGTGTGCTGCACGAAAACATGGCAGAGCCCTTCCTGGACGCTGCTCTCCTGCACCACCTCGGCCACCCGCGCTGTCACGTCGTGAAGGCCCCCACCCGGTGTGCTCACTTCGATGACGCGCTGGTACATGCCAGGAGAATACCTCCAGAGCCTTCCTACAGGGGAGAGGCAACCAGGCGGTAGCTAAACACCTGGATCGGGGCCGAGCGCTGGGAGGAGCGTACTCGTACCGTGTAGATCCCCGGCTTAGAGAGAATTACCTCGGAGCAGTAGCCCTCTGCGGTAGCGCCGGGGGATGGATCGTCGTTGAAGGCTACCAGGAGCCCCTCGGTGTCGAAGACCTCCAACTGGCTGTCGATGCGCTGGTTGGCGCAATCCTTGTTGTCGGTAGGGTCGGTCACCGTAAGTCGTAGCCCCTTGGGTGGTACCTCGACGGAGAACTGATCTGCATCGCCTCCTGGGAAGATACGGCCGAGGGCCACGCCGGAGGCGGGGAATTTTGTTACCGCCGAGCCTTTGGCATCTCCGTCATCGGCCAACCGGGTACAGCTCGCCGAACACTGCTTCTCCCCAGCATTTGGGTCACACTGCTCGACGCTCTTGACGAGCAATCCGTCGCCGCAGGCTACCGGGAGCGTCTGCGCCCTCAGCTCATAGGCTCCTTGCATTGAGGGATCGGCACCCTCCACCACGAAGTAAAAGGGCTGTCCAGCCTCCGCAGGAAGGCTCAGCCGCTCTGCTCCTCCGGCCTGGGTGGCGTCGGTGCAGTTCAGCTCGCCCTGGGGTGCGCAAGAGGAGCGTACCGACAGGATGAGATCCATCCCGGGGGTTTGGGGGACCACGCTCACCTCCAACCGGCCTGGGTTGGCGGCGCGGAATGCGTGGATCTTTTCCCCAGTGGTCACCCCTAGCTTGGAGCAGCTCGCCTGAAGCAAGGAGGGCCCCCCCTGGAGTTCCCCGTTCACGATGGAAGGGGATGGAGCCTGTTCCTTGCCGGTGATCAGCTTGTCTTCCAAAGCCGGAGCATTGTTACAGGAGTCGTTCTTGCAATCTGCAGAGCAGTCGTCTCCATCTAGGGCGTTGCCGTCGTCGCACTCTTCTCCGGGAGATACCTTACCGTCGCCACACACCTCGGGCTCGAAGGTCGCCCGGATCTTGAACTCCTTCGATGGGTTCTTGTTGGTTGTCGTTACCACCGTGTACCAGGTTTCCCCCTGCACCACGGGAACCACAAGGGTCTCGGTTCCACCGGCCCCTACTGTGTTCTTGCAGTATGAGTAGCCCTGAGGCAAGCATTGTCCCTTGTGGGCTGAGAGGGCAAGATCCCCCTCTGAGGCAAGTTCTAGGGTAAGCCACCCAGAAGCAGGCGCTTGGTACTTATAGGCCACCGAAAATCCTAGATCGGATACCGGTACACAGTTGGCTTGGAAGAGGGTCGTGTGCCCCTGGAGCAAGCCGTCCTGCTCGACTCCGCTCACCAGAAGAGGCGGTGCAGAGCACATATCCTCGCAGCGTTGTGCGCAGACGCTGTCATCGCAGTCGGTCAGGCTGTTTCCGTTGTCATCTTTGCCGTTGGTGCAATCCTCCTCAGGAAGGTCTGCTCCGTTCCCGTTCCCCCCTTCTGGGCTTGCTCCCCCTCCTGTCCATTCCGCGCCGTGACCTCCTGTTCCTCCCGAGCCTACGCTTCCCCCTGACCCTCCTGCATGCAGCGTGTTGCAGGTATTTACGAGGTAGTCCTCACAGTGGATCTGGCAGAGATCGGAAGCACATGCGCAACCATCTACCTGGGTCGGCTTGCAGAGTGCTTGGTAGCACGCGGCGCAAGCTCCCTCCTGGGGCGGCTCCGGCTTGGGAGCATAGCCCCCTTCTCCTCCACCGCTTCCTGTTGGATCTGATCCGCCCGTACCCATTCCCCCCACCGGTTCCATCCCTCCCATCCCTTCACTGGTAGGGCCAGACCCACCTACTTCCTTCTTGGGATCCCACGGACTCCTACCGGCATCGCAGGAATCTTCCGGCTTGCAGGTGTCTCCAGCAGGAATGCTGATATTCGTCGTACAGGCAGTCAGGGGAATCGCAACGAGAAACAAGGTGGAGAGGAGGTGGCGGGGCATGGGGAGGCTCAGGGGAGGTCAAGGGTAAGGAGGTACGAGAAGATCTGGGCGGGAGCGGACCGAGAAGCTCGGACCTGGATCAGGTATGTTCCGGCATCCACATTGGCTTGGATCCGTGAGCAGAAACCGTCTCCTGGGCTGTTATCGTTGCTGGCAATCAGAGTTCCTTCAGGAGAGAGTAGCTGCAGTTCGCTGTCCAAGAGCCCGACCGGGTGGTCGGAGAATCCTTGACGCTTGCAGCTTCCATCTCCCGGTTCATCCGTGGCGATCGTTAGGAGACCCGCTTGATCAACCTTGAGCAAGAAGAAGTCATGATCTCCTGCTGGGGCGATCTTTCCTCTAAGAGTCACCTTCTTCTGGCCAGGGAGGGGCGGTGGGATAGGAGTCACCTGACGAATGCTTTCGTTGGGCTCAACCTCATCCACCTTGGTGAGCTTGGTGGTGCAGTCATCCTCGCAAGTTGGCGCCCCGTCGCACTGCTCCACCGGGGAAACTATTTTGTCGCCGCAATTCGCCGGGTAGGAACGGGCGAACAGCTCATAGCTGGCGATCGGCGTAGTGTCGTAGCTATCGACTACCACGAAGTGGAGCTCCCCGGAGGAAACGGGAATCACTCGCCGCTCCAAGGATCCGATCGCTCCTGGTGCCCCGTCGGAGCAGGCTAGCTCAGCTCCTGACTGGCAGTAGCCCCACAGGGAGAGGGTGAGGTCCGTGGCATCTCCAGCGCGAAGCACGGCCTGAAGCCATCCGCTTTGTTTGGCTCGGATTGAGTGGATGTACTCCTCCGATGTTGCTCCCAGCTTGGAGCAGCTCGGCTGAAGCGAGGAGGATGCCTTGCCGTCGTTCTTGCCGACGGAGATCGTCTCCCCATCGTGGATAGGGGAGGCATCATCGCATGCGATGATTTGGCATGTCGTGCTACACCCGGGATCCTTGGGATCATCGCACCCCTCATCCGGCGTAACGATCCCGTCTCCGCACACCGGCACCACCAGCTTCGCCTCCAAAGTAAAGAGGCCCGCCTCCTCCGCATCCGCCGCTCCCACCACCACCATGAGGGATTCCCCCACCTTGACCAGGACATTCATGGACTCTTTCCCGCCCGGACCAACCTCATTCCGGCAGGGGATATCTTGGCTATCTCCCGAACAAGAATCCTTCCTTGCTAGCAGAACATCCCCCGTAGGCGACCCTACGGACACATGCACAAAAGCGTCTTTCTGGCTGCTGTTCCGGATTCTATAGACAATATCCGGACCGGTTTGAACGCTGGGGGCGCAGTCCTGGGTGAATACGTTGGCGTGCCCTTTCCATGACCCGGTGTGAGACTTCTCCGGTGCTTGTTCACTTAGCTCCAGCATCACCGAGGTCGAGCAGGGGTTCTGGCAGGCCTTAGTGCAGCTTGCTTCTTCACAGTCAATGAGCAGATCTCCGTTGTCATCTGTATTGTTGAAGCAATCCTCTGGAGGCAGGTTTCCGCTGGATCCTCCCGCATGGTTTTCTTGGCCACCCGTACCACCGCTCCCACTCATCTCACTGCCTCCCGCCCCACCATTGTCATCCAGGTTGCTCCCGCATACAATGCTTGATCCGCAGTGGTCGGCGCAGCTATTGAGGCAGACACAGGCGTATGAAGAACTTGTAGGATCCCCCTGGTTCGCGCCGCAAAGCCATGGCTGAACAGTACAGGGATCGCAGTTCGGTTGTCCCGGTGGACAGTTCAGGCACAGGGCTCGGGCGCAAGCGAGGCAGGCTTCACTAGGCGGTGAAGCCGTTGGAGGAGGACCAGATCCCCCGTTGCCCGCAAGGGTAGAATCCACCCCAGCTGCACCACTGGCACCCAAATGACCTGCTGCATGGCCGCCTGATGATCCAGGCGAAGCCCCTCCTGCTTCGCTGTCTTCATTCCCTCTAAATGCAGGGGTGCCCTCAAGGGGATCCTTCATGGCCACGCACCCGCTCCCATAAAAGAGCAGACTAGCTAGCAGAATCAGGGAAAGGCATTGCATGGGGGGCTCCGAGTGGGACACGGACTCGGAGGCACTTTGCGAATTTCAGACCATCCCCGATGCAGACCATCTCCGATGGGAGCAGCAAGGCTGCCTCATGAGGATGCCATGCTATGGCTGGGTGATACCGGCGAGCTTCACGACGGCCCCGAACACCGCTGGATCGGCGACAGCCAGATCGGCCAGGATCTTCCGATCCAGCAGGATCGAGGCGCCCTTGAGGGCAGGGATGAGCTGGGAGTAGGTGGTTCCCGCCTGGCGAGCAGCAGCGTTGATCCGGGCAATCCACAGGCGGCGAAAGTCGCGGCGACGGAGGCGCCGACCGATGTATTGGTATTGCCAGGCGTTCCGCACGGCCTCAATAGCGTCACCAAAGATACGGCTACGGGCGCTGTAGAAACCCTCGGCGTGCTTGAGCCAGCGGTTGCGGCGGCGGCGAGCTTTGAATCCACGTTTGGCGCGAGGCATGGTCGAACCCTTCCTTTCAGCCGTAAGGCAGGAGGAGCTTGATGCGCTTCTCCATGGCGCTGTCGACCATGTCATTGGCGCGCAGGCGGCGGAGCCGCTTGCGGGACTTGTTGCTTAGGCAGTGATTCCCACCCTGTTTGGGTCGGCGTACACGGCCGGACCCGGTCACGCGCATGCGCTTCTTCGCAGCGCGGTTGGTTTTCATCTTGGGCATAGGCGTCTCCGGCTTGCTCCCTACGAGGCCGGCCAGATCAACAGGTCTGGTCGTTGAAGCCTTAGGGAAGCAGGGGGCGCCTTATGGCGGACCCATCCTGCCTTGTCAAGCCCTTTGCGCCGGAGATCAGGTCGCATTCGTTTCATGGAGGTAGAGGCTGGCGTTCGAAGGTCCCATCACCGCAGGATCATGAGGCTCGGACCCTCACAGGGAGAGGGGGCAACTCCAGCCCCCCCCCCGGTAGGGTATGACCCTGCTGGCTCGGACCCTCACGGGGAGAGGCGGCAGGAGGGAAGCTCGCCACCCAAGGGCGGACATCCGCACCGTCGTTGGCAGGGTTGCCTTGGTTCGCCTGCACTTCGCAGTCCTGCGCCTGGATGTCCCCTCTCGCTCCCTCGCCTTCAGCACCGATACCAGCCAATTTTTCCTCCTTTCCTGGCTGA
>JANWXX010000260.1:0-2788 GCA_025057345.1 Polyangiaceae bacterium
CCCCCCCGGAACAGGCACCGTCCAGACGTTCCCAGAGAGCTGCTGCAGGCTCCCGGCGCAGCAGCAGATCCAAAAGGGCAATAGCGCGAGAACACCCGATGGGGTGTCCTCCCTCGCATGCTCGCTGGTATACGGCAAGAGCACTCTCCAGAGAGACACCATCGGTAGTGCGTGGAGCATCCCCGGGTTCTTCCCCCAGGACATCGGGGCGCTCCTGCCAGAGCCCGAGCAGCAAGCAGTCTTCCAGAGCACCGCGGGTACAGCTATGCCGGACCAAATCCAAGGAGCGCTCCTCAATGCGTTCAGCGACATCCTCGTCGCGGGGAACAAGGCCACCTTCACGGAGCAAAGCTGCCAGATGGCGACAGGCAGGCGCATAGGCATTGGTGCAAGCGCTTCGGAGCTGGTTGACTCCGTACGGGGGAGTCAGCCCAGGAGCAACACTCTGCAAAGCAAGCTCTCCAAGGGTCGAACATGACCCCGGATCGGACCCCATGCACCCGCGGCGAAGGAGGACAGAAGCTCGCGTAGGGTTGGAGCGAGCCAAATCGCGGCCAGCAGCACGGCAGCCCAACGCGTCGTTGAGCTCACAACCGAGGACATGAGCCCCCACGGCGCGCTCCTGGGAACGAGGAACCCCAATCCCCCGGGCAAAACGATGGCCAAGCTGGGTGCAGGCAACTCCTTCGCCGCGGTTACACCGAGTGGCGAGATCGAGCGCTTCACGACTTGCCTCCGGCGGGAGCGGGGCAAGGGGGCGCGGTTGGGGAGGAGGGAGATGGAAGGAGGAGGGAGGCGCGGCAGGAGAGGAGGAGGAAGCGGGAGGACAAGGGACACCGAGGCTTGGAGTGGTGCTGGGGGAAGCACTCGCACTGGCAAGGGAAACCGGAAGTGCCCCTAGGCGCTCACAGGAGGTGGCATCGCCGGAGAGACAAGCACGCTCCAGAAACATAGCCCCGACACGGAGTCCGGACCCCTGGCCTTGAGCGAGGCTGAGGCCAAGGGTACGACAGGCCAGGGGGTTTCCCTGGTCGCAGGCAGGGAGGCAGCTGTCCGGCAGTTGCTCGGAGCACCCTCCTGCCCCCCGGTGGCAACCGGTCATGGGACCCAGCGAGAGAGCAAATAGCAGGAGCGCTCGGGCGATGTTCTGGGCCCGCGGCATCATCGGAGGAGAGGTTATCCGGAGAGCTGCGGGAACGTCCACAACGCAGCGAACAAGGATGTTAGCATGAGGCCCCATGGCCAAGCCGATCATGGTGCGCTATCAAGGGGGGGTTTCCTCTTTTGAGCACTCCAAGATAGATCGTTCGAAGATCTATGGGCGGAAGGTGCGCCTCCCTCTGGACCCGGACGGGCAGCCCTGCGAGCGCGCCCAGCTTTCGGAGGACGGCGCCCTGGTGCTGCGCTCGGGGATGATAGGGCAGGGCTATTTTGATGGGGGAGGGGAGTGGATCCCTACCGGGGATCTGCTGGGCTTGGACGAGCAAGGGGAGCCACTGAAGCGGGTTCCCTCGACTCTCGGTATCCCCCAAGAGGTAGAGGTGATTGAACCCTGGGAAGCCCTCGATTTCCAGGTGAGAAGCGTCCACTTGCTGAAGCCTGACAAGCTGGATTCATCTCTAGACGAAGCCCTCTCCCATGGAGTGATCTTCCGGTTTCTGTTCAACTATGGCTCCGATTACCACGCGGAGACAGCCATCTTGGTACGTAACGACGAGGGGACATTTTGCCTGGTCGGGGTGCCCCTTTTGCCCTCCTGGGCCGAACCGAACAACGTCCCCATCTACGAAGAGCCCTCCGACCTGGGAGATCTCGACTTCGAGATGTTCTGACCATGTACCGACGCCTCCACCTGACCAATGCGTCCGGCCGGGACGCCATGGTTTCCATGGCCATCGTCCCCCATGAGCCCTCTCCTCGTCTGGGCCTCCGCGACCGTCCTGTCACCTTCCGACGCTACGTCAACTGTACCCTCGATGGCACCCATGAATCCCTGGTGCGACGCTTCGGAGAAGACTACGCTGACGCGCTTACAGAGGGCGACCCGGAGATCGACCTGGAGGTAGTAGGTCGCACCATTCCTGGGACAGTCACCATCTACCTATCGGCCCGGGGCGATGTGCTTCACACCACCCCTACCTTCATGGAAGTCATCTTCGGCCCTGATGGTATTGAGCGGGAGCGCCGCGCTGCCTCCAACACCCCCGCTAACGTCCATGACGAGCAACCCTTGCGCTGGACTGGTCGCAAGATTCTCCTACGGGAGCTTGTCCGCCGCTTCACTTTCCGGCGTACCCTCCAGCTCTTCCACGTCGATGGATTGACGTACGACTTCCTTCTAGCGATAGCAAAGCAGCTAGATCAGGAACAATGCGCAGTATTGCTCGGCGCTGGGAGCAAAGGAACTGACCCACTGGTGTTCGAGGCCAACGGGCGCCCTTACCGGGGCTTTCTTGCCGGTCGTATCGATCCGAACAATCCGGAGCGCTACCGCCTCTTGCTGCACCTGAGCGACATGGAACTCAAACGCCCCCTCGGTGACGTGCTCTCCCCTCCCCTTACCGCCCCCCCCCGAGCAACCCCGGATGAGGAGGTTTCATGATGGCCACCACCTCTGCCACCCCCCTCGGCACGGCACGGCTCCACCCCTCCGGATCCATCCTGGATCCGACCCTATCTGCGTTGCTCCGAGGCTACCAACGCCGTGTACTCTCCGGAGTTTTCACGATCAGTCCGGGCGACCTTCCCTCCTTCCTTCCTCCGGGGATGCTCTACGCAGCAGCACTTC
>JANWXX010000260.1:2798-7008 GCA_025057345.1 Polyangiaceae bacterium
TCCTTGTCCTCGATCAAGGGCAGGTCGCTCTGGCAACGGCCTCCGGCCAGGTGATCGAAGGCGATGTACCCTTGCTGGGAGAAGCTCGTGTCGCGCTGAGTAAAGCAGCAGAGCGTACTGTTTTGGCAGGGGAGCTGGTGGCCAAAGAACAACCCTTGGAAACCATCCTGGGAGCGGGCCCGAGTGCTCCTCTAGAAGCTCTCTCTTTTGTGGGTCTTGATCTCCTTGCTGGCGGCGACGCCCAAGCACGCATGCCGCTAGGAGCCTTCGACGAACGACTTGGGGTGATGCAACGCATCTTGGAGGGAGGCCAACGACTACGTTGTGCCCGGTTTTCCCGAGTGGTTAACCCGGACGCAGCGGCCTCCTTCTATCGGGAGGTTGTCAACGGGCATCAGGCCCGCGGCGTGCTTCTGCGCTCCTCCCAGGATCGGCTCCTCAAGGTGATGCCTATGCTCACCCTCTTTGCCACCATCGTCGGCTACACCGAGCGGACTCAAGGAGGCGAAGTAGGCTCGTTGCTGATCGCCCTCCGGAGACCTGACGGCACCTTCCAGCTTCTTGGTCTCTGCTCTCACCTCGGTGACGAGAACACCCGCCATGAACTCCGTGAAGCCCTCGCCTCCCGGATGGCACCCTCCTCGTTCCAACATCCAGGGCCCCACGGCGAGCTGGTGCGCTTCGTTCGCCCTGAACTTGCGGTGGAACTCCGGGCTAATGATGCTGTCACCGATGATGCATCCGGCGGATGGATCACCTCAATGGCGCTGTCCTTCGACGGCGCTTATCATGCGGTTGTTCAGGCTCCTACCGCGCACCTGATCGCTCCATATGTTACCCGCCTGCTTCCTCCCTACGAGGCAAGGAAAGCCTTGATGGGCCTTACCCAGCTCGCAGACCGCTGCTGGATTGAGGGCCTAGAACGACCCTTGCAACGGCCTCCAACGGGGGCGAGCCAGGTGCTCCGCCGTGAGGTCTGGATCAAGGAAACCCGAGGGAAAAAAGCCGTCCGGAAGCTAGTTGCCTGGAAGACCAACAAGGAACAAGACCCTCTCCACCCTCCCTACGTAGTTCACTGGACTGATTACAGCCCCCAGCGACGCGAGCCCTTGGCAAGGGAAGTTCATCCAGCTCCCACCGAGGCCTCCATGAACGCCATTGCAGAGCGTCTTGTGGCAGAACAGATCAAGAAGGGCTGGCAGCGGGTAAGCTGAACACGAGGCTCAGAGTTGGCAGGAGATCTGGCCAGGCTTGCCCCCGCACTTGGAGAACCCAAAAGCTTTGCAGAAGAAGGTGCGAGTCTTGCCACCAATGCAGTACTCAATGGAGTTGCCATTGCATTTGGCCGGCGATTTCGGGTTACACGTCCCGCCGTCGGCCGGTGCACTACAGACACCCACGGTCGATGCGTCTGGGGATGAGGAGCACTTGAGCCCTGCCTTACCGCATTGAACCTTGACCTCATGGCCACTGACGCAGGAGACATGATCGTCACCACTGCACTTGGGAGGAGATTTCACGTCGCACGTGGGCGCTTCGCTGGCTGCGCAGGTAGGCTTGCCGTCAAACTGGATGCAGCTCAACCCGAACGCCGAGCAATCCAAACTCAGGAGCTTACCCCGATCGCAGGAGAAAATCTTTTGCCCATTGCCAGAGCATATAGGTGTGCCGTCGGAAGGAACATCGGAGGGGCAATCCCCTAGCGTGCAGGTGGATTGCCCTTGGCGAGCCGAGCACTGCTCACCAAAGCGGGGGCAGTCACGGACCTGCACCAACCTTTCGTTGTAGCACGTCACCGCGCGCCCTTCATCGTCGCAGAAGCCCGTAGCCTTCCCCTTGCCACGACCCTTGCAGATATCAGGGGACGCCCCACGGAGCGCGCATTCTCGGAGTTCCTTGCAGGAGTCGGATTGCATACCGCACTCCCGCAGAGGCACGGAGAACTTGAGCCCATCGGGGCTGGAGAGGATGGACTGGATAGCGTTGACGCACTCTCCAAAGTCGTTCTTGGGCGCGACCAAGGGAACATCCGGACAGCCAAGGAGCAGCGCACACATCTCCTCGATATCCTCAATGGCCGGTGGCACCAGCAGACCTTTCTTGGCCATCGCTACCGCCGGGGCGATGCCCCCCTCCACCGTTGGAAGGATCGTGGGTTGCGCCAACCCATGCGCATCGGCGAACCCGGCGCCATGGGCAACGAGCCCGCCCGCCAGGAGAAGCCCTAGGATGCCTGCGATTAGGTTCCGCACGGATGTACCTTGGTTCATTCGACGTCCCCGCCGTAGAGTTTATTCTCCAGAGTGTGGCCCCTCGGAGCCTAGATTGCCATGGGAGCGCACCAAGGATGTCTTGTCAAAAGTCGCCCCTTACTCTAGAGGCTCGTGAACCCGGCGGACCGGTCTGCTAGGCAGGGCCTACTCCCCTGTGGGTTCCCGATCTCATGGCGGCTTCTCGACTGATCCCCGCGCTGCTAGCGGCTTCTCTCTTGGGCTGTGGCAAAGGCAACCCAGGCTCGCCGCAGCGCACCGGCCCTACTTCCAGCGTCTCTCTCCTGCCTCTGGATGAGGTGGATGCAGGCCCCACTCGCAAGGTAGAGAGGTCTGCGGGAGCTGGCGAGCGTATCAAGATCCCCGCCGGATCGATGATAGCCGGGAGCACCCCCGGCGACGAGGGCCGTGACCCGCTCCTCGAACCTACCCTCCTCTCCGTTGATCTGGGCCCCTTTGAGATCGATCGTCTCCCCTTCCCCAACGATCCTGCTCAGCCACCCCGCACGGGAGTCACCCGCGACGAAGCTCGCAGCCTCTGCCAGCAACGAGGAGGCCGTCTTTGCACTGAGCTGGAGTGGGAGCGCGCTTGCAAGGGCCCTGGCGGCGACCTCTATGGTGCCGGCAACCGCTGGGACCCAACTTGTGCCCAGACCCCGGCTTCCTGCGCCTCCGGGTTCAACGTACTCGCTCTTGGTGCTGCGCTACGTGAGTGGACTGACAGCGATGCATCACCTCCCGGCGGAGGAGATCGGCGCCTTGCCATCGCTCGGGGTGCTTCCCCCTCCGAGGAGGACACACACCATCGCTGTGCTCACCGCACCCTGCTGGATGGTTCCTCCAAGGGCCAGGAGCTCGGCTTTCGTTGCTGCTGGGGCCCCCCTAACGCTGCCGCTATCCCTCCCCCCAAAACAGGAGAACCTTCCTTCAGGAAAGTCGAGATCGACCTGAAGACGATCAGCAAGATTCTCGCTGCTTCTCCACGCCTTGCCCCCTTCGTGAAAGATCTTGCCTTCTTCAAGGAAGAAGAGGCCATCAAAGTCGTACTTCAGCGAGGGGATGCAGGTACGATCAAGCCCGGCCCTGTGCTCACCACGGCTCCCGTGCTCTGGTCCCCAGTCCCCACGGAAGAGGTGGTCGTCCTAGCGCTCAAGGCGAAGAATGCCTCTCTCATCGTCGCCCTCTATCGCCTTGCGGAAGACCACTATCGTCTCGCCTCCAGCCTGGTCCTCAAGGATGAGCCTGGCCCTGTAGTGCTCTCCTATACATCCTTCAACAAGAAGCGAGTGCTCTGGTCTACCTGCTGGGAGTGTGCAGGTGAGCAAGGTGCAGTCGAGTATCGAGATGGGAAGCGTCTCGTGGTCGTCCATCACTGAGTGGCCTGCGCCTCAAGCCATGATGCAAGGGCTCTGCGCCGTACCCCCACCTCCCGTAGCGCTCGCGGATATACCAGCCAGTGCTCATAACTCCCCGGCCTCAGTCTCCGATCCAGTTCCGCAACATCCAGCCTTCCCAGCGCCGCCCGTAGCCCTGCGGGCCACCGGCGGCAGCGCTTGAGCCGTCCGAGGATCTGTGCCACTGCGTAGGCCTCCGGTCGCTCCAAAAAGGTTTCCCGGTTATCCACCAGCCACAACCTTCCTGCCTCGTCCTGCTCCACATTGCGTCGCAGGATCGTCCCCGACAAGTAGTCCAACACCAGCGTAGCTACCCAGTCCTCCGCAAGCGCCTGTTCCTTCGGACCCAGCTCCTCTGTCGACTCTGCCAACCTTGTCCACCACTGCTCCTCATAGCTCCAGCGAGTCGCTTTGCGTGTTGTCCTTCCAGGAAGCTCCACCACCGCCCCATCGACAACCCCCGCAGGCTGCACCGCCACCTCCGCTGCAAGCCAGCTCCGTACTCCATCGTCCAAAGCACCGTCCATCAGCTCGCGCAGTGTGAAC
>JANWXX010000261.1 GCA_025057345.1 Polyangiaceae bacterium
CATGGCGAAGGGTGGCGGGCCAAGTTCAAGGAAGCTCCCAACAGGGGGTTGGTCTGCTACAAAGGGAGTTCCAGCCATGAGTGAATCGAAGTCGAGCAAGTGCGGTCCCCACACGACCATCGCTTCCAACGAGGCGGCACGCCTTACCCAATGCACCTGCGGAACTTACCACCTCCAGCTTATCCGCCGTGGTCTTACGCTTCAGCTGGGTCTTGATGAGCTTCGCCAGGTGTCTGAGGCGTTGGGATTGGCGGTGCGCGTCGCTGACATTGAGGGGCGCTGCACCCCCCTTCTTGGCGAGGACGTCAACTGAGGAACGAGAACCCCCAGTGGACCCGGGGAGCGATCCGGTCGAGAAGTTCCGCGAGGATCTGCGCTTCCTCTTCGGAGAATGCATTTGCGTGGTGCGAGTCGAGGTCCAGTACGGCTCGGAGCGAGCCTCCGGCAAGTATTGGGAGTACAAGCTCGGACCGGGTGGCCTCATCGCAAGCGATGTGATCCGGGAAGGCATGGACGTCTGGGACGAGAAAGGGGCGTCGTTCCCGGGCGCAGGCGCCGCAGACGCCACGATCGAAGGGGATGCGCAGGCAACCCACGGGGCCCTGGTAGGGGCCGACGGTCAGTAGTTGCTCTGCGGTACGTCGGTAGAAACCGCACCAGCTAGTCTGAGGGAGGGTATGGAACAGCAGGCTAGCTAGGGTGGCCAAGACGGCGATCTCTTCGGTTTCTCCGGCGAGGGTGGCCTCGATGGCAGGGAGGGCGCTGACGAGGCGTGCAGCACGTTCGACCGGAGGGAGCAAGGTGCCCCGGGGGAGAGCAGGGAGGAGCAATTCACGCAAGAGGTCACCACGCAAGAGGTCACCTCAAAATGATGCCGGGGACTACGCGGGGAGCCAGCACTTCAGGGGCACCCTGTCCGCTAGCGCTGAGAATCCCGTGCTCGTTGGAGCCCCAACAGAGTACCATTCCGTCACGGCGCAGCGCGCAGGAGAAGCCATCTCCCAAGGCGAGGTCGATCGCACCGGCAACACCGGGGACCTCAGTGGCTTCGGCCCCGGAGGGCAGGATACGATCCAGAGCCCAGGACCAAGGCCCTCCCCGGAGAAGGTCGCCCCAGCAAGCCACGGTGCCTTCCTTACGGAGTGCGCATCCGAGCCGATCTCCGACCCGGATGCGGGTGGCCTCGGTGAGACCGCGAACCACCGTAGGAAGAGCAGGCGGATCGCTACTCTTGTAGGGCAGGTCACCCCAACAGAAGGCTTGCCCCTGGGTTCCCAGAGCGCAGCCGAAGTGAGCCTGGGCAGCAACCTGAGTGAGCAGTCCGGGAAGGGGGATTCGGCTGATCTCATCACCAGACCAGCAGAGTACATCCGCCTCAAAGCTGATGGCGCAGGCGTGGCCATTACTGACAGAAATGGAGCGGATCGGAGGTAGGGCAGAGAGGTGTACGACACCACGCTCACCGCGGAGGGGAGCAGGGACTGCGTCTCCCCAGCAGTAGACCTCGTCGTCGATGGAGATGGCACAGAGAGGTGTGTCGGCAAGGGCGCGCGCAGGAACGGGGAGCGGCAGGCGCTCGGGGGGGTGGGGGTGAGGATCGCGTGAGGTGAGCCCAAGTTGCCCTTGGGCATTGGAACCCCAGCAATGGACCTCCCCCTCGTCCAGCAGGGCGCAGGCGTGGTGGGGACCAGCGGCAATTTGGCGAACCCCTTCGAGGGGAACTTCCACCGGAGGTCTGGGCGAGGAGATGGCAGCGCCATCAGCGAGCTGTCCCAAGGCGCCGACCCCCCAGCACCAGACCCGCCCACTGGAGCTCAATCCGCAGGCATAAGAAGAGCCGACGGCGATTTGGGGGTCGACCGGGGCACGCTCGCCAGGAGGTGGAGGGGAAGACTGAGGAGTTCCGGGGAGCGAGGCCCCCTGCAGCGGGAGCTTGGAGCGCGGCTCGATGGGGATTGCGCTCTGCCTCGGCGCACCGCAGCCCGGAGCACTCAACAGGAGGAGAGACACAAGCGCAAGCGTCCTCATCTCGTGCACTATAGCCGGCCGCTACAGATCGTTCCAGCGTGGGGTCTTGGAGAAAACGGAGCGTAGGAAGGGAGATGGGCCGTGATATATCGGAGGCATCCGGAGGCGACATGGGGCTTCTCAAGACGGATAAGTTCAAGCCGACGATTTTTGTGGGGCTTGGGGGCAATGGTGGGAAAACCGTGAACCTCCTTGGGGCCAAGCTGCGGAGGCACCCACATTGGGAGCGTATCCGGCCGATGACCCACTTTGTTGCTATTGACACCAACAAGGATGACCTCGACAAGCACAAGAACATCCCTCCTGATTGTCGCTTTCTGATATCTGCCTTCGATCGCCGTGCCTACGTCGCTCGCAAGCGGGGTCAGGGTGAACTCCCTGAAGATCCCCTCGTCACCCAGTGGATCCACCCTGACTACCAGTTTCGCGGGGCCCAGGGGGCAGGAGCCGGTCAGATCCGCATTGAGAGCCGTCTAGGCCTCTATTACAACCTTGAGGACGATGCCCGGGCAGGCATTCGTCGCAAGCTAGTTGATCTCCTCCATCAGTCGACTAGCCGCGACAACCCCTGGCGTGACAACGAGGACAAGGTCATCCAGGTGATGCTCTACGCCTCTGTCGCCGGCGGCACAGGCTCCGGTGGATTTTTGCCTATGGCTTACCTGCTCCAGCAGATGATTCGTGATTTCGGCTGGGGACGCCCTAACGTCGTCGGTGTGCTTTCGCTGCCCACCACCTTCCTCGACAAGGTGAAACCTCAGCTCCACCCGGACATCATGGCCAATGGCTATGCTGCTCTCAAAGAGCTTGAGTATCTCACTCGCCAACTCGGCTATGAGGGGGGGGCCAGCGAGATCGAGTTTCACTACGACCCTGGGGCTCGGGATCGCTCACGTCGGTTCGTCCAGGAACGCCCCTTCAGCCTCATCTACCTCATCGACCGCCCAGCCGAAGTATCCATCGATCGCTATGAGCATGCGGTCGCCGATGCAAGCTACCTCCAGATCTTCTCTCCACTCCTAGGCGCTCAAGCAGGAGAGTACGACAACTACGACAAGCACCAGAAATCGCTGGCTCTTGGCCACTTTTCGGTTAACTATGCCGCTTTCGGCACCGCTTTGCTCCACCTCCCGCGCCGCGACTTGGTGCGCTACTCCAGTCTGCGCTACATCGCCCGTGCCTTCCGGGAGTTCCTCTGCTTTGGCGGGGATGATCCTCAGTTTCGTGTCCCCTATGGCGACCCTGCCTTTGAGCGCCTTGATCAACAGCAGAAGGACAAGATAGCCGACGACCGCTTTGAAGCCTACATTGCCTGGCGTGCCGGCATTGAGGAACAGGCGGATGAGAAAGGGGTATTCTCCGCCATTTGGGCCCAGACTGGAGCCCAGGGGAAGCCCCTGGGTCAAGCCTTCCTCCAGCGGCTTCAGGGGATCTACGGTCGCCTCGACGAGCTAATTCAGATCCCGGATATCGAGCGCCAAGCCATCAATCCTGGCAACCCGTCCATGGCCCGCTCCCTCGCGGTACTCCGCAAGGAGTACGCCGACTCTCGCACTCGAGTCCGGGGCTTTCTGGAGGCACAGACGACGGATCTGCGCACCGGTCGCTTCTTCAGCTCCTTCTTCAAGGATCTGGAGGTCAACCCTATCGCGCAGCGCCTCTTCCTGATCCGGCTGCTTCGCCAACCCTTCCTTCTACCCTTCGAGGATCCTTCCGAGGGGGAGTTCCTCCGAGCCGAGGGGGTCAGGGTCGATCTAGATGGATCGCTGGTCCAAGAGGAAATCAACCGGCTGGAGGGAGAGCTGGTGCGCACCGCTCATCAGGGAGTGCTCAAGCGATTTATCGACTCGGAGAACAAGGACTTTCAAGCGGCTAAGCTCCGGGCTGTGCGCAAGTATGACGAGCTAGCGCAGGATCACAGGGAGGATCTACGGCGCTACTTCTGGCGCTCCTTTGAGGCAGAGCTGCGCCAGGTAGCAGGGTCGATGCTGGGGGCATTCCGCAAGGTAGCCGAGATCGCCGATGAGCAAGCTAAGCTAGCTGAGGCGGAGTGCGAACAGTTTCGTCGCGATCCGGGGGCTATCCCGGACTCGGATGTGGCTCAGTTCTACCTGGATGCGGAGGCACTTCGTGACGATCGACGTCAGGAGCGGCTTTGGCACCTCTTCTACCTCCACAACCTGGACCGGGCCTCCTACTTTGACGCCCGGGAAATCTTCGCCGTGGTGACCGGTGCGTTCATGCCCTCGCGAGATCCGGATGGTCGGGTGCGCTCCCGGGATGCGAGCGAGATCGTCCGGCATGTAAGGGGCGAACTCGGTGAGGTAGCTTCTCGGATTTACAACCAGGCGCTCATAGACCTTCGCCTTGATCTCTCCTCGGCTCTCGACTTGGAGCAGCGCTACATCACGCTGCTGGACCGGGGCGCCGATCTAGGAGAACTACGTCGCCTGGGTCGCTTGGATGATGAGCTGAAAGCCATCCCTGCCGCTCAGATTGAGAAGGGTATGGAAGACCGGATCAAGCGCCTTGCTGCCGACTGCGCGCTGCTAGCTCATATCGACCCAACCCGCCGAGATGACCCCACGGTGACCCCCGCCGACGTGCTCTACGCAGGTCTTGCGGAGCGCTTCCTCACCGACGAGCGGGGGGCTCTCGGGACCATCCTCAAAAATGTGGTCGGCGGCATCAACTTTGTTTCCGGATGGGATGACCCGGATGCATTGGTGCTCTACCGGGGGTTGTTGGGCATTCCGATCTACTGGTTCCGCAATGTGGAGGCACAGCTGGCTCCCAGCTATCACTCGGTGCTCGCCCGCGTAGGGCGTTCCTACCCGCTCCATATCGAGGCCTCCTGGGAGCCTACCGCGACTCAGCCCGGTCTTCCGGATCTCGATCCCCTCGCCCTCAAGCGCCGTCGAGAGCAGGAGGCAGCCGAGACCGCTGCTCGTAAGGAACGGGAGGCTCGCATCGATCGAATCCGTACCTTTGTTCAGGCATGGCTGATGGGCTCCATCGTCGAGGACGGGGATGCTCTCGCCTGGTCGTATATGGGTACCCGAGGGCCTCTGGCCTCCGAACGGGCCCAAGCGTTCTTGGCTTTTGAGGCCCTGGATCCGACGCTCCGTGGCGATCTTGAGGACGAGGCCCGCAAAGCTTGGAGGCAGCGGTTGGCCGACCATCGTGCCCGGGAAACGCTCCGGCAGGAAGCTCAGGCGATGCTCACACGAGTCAAGGGTAGCTTTGCTCGTGCATTGGCCGAGCGCAACGACCGAGAGAAGAACTTCTTGGCGGAGGTGCGAGCAGTCCTGGAGACCATGGATGGAGAGCTGGGGGCGTAACCGGTGACCACCCCGTCGATCCTCGTCGGTATTGATCCGTTGGGGCGTTCGGTTCTTGACCGGGTGGCCCGCTCCCTTTCGGAAGATGAGCCCTCGATTCGCTACCTCCGGGGGCCCATCGACATCCTGGAAGCTCAGTTCATCAAGGTTCTCGACGAGCTTCTCCAAGCAGGTCGAGTGGCTGGTGATGACCGGCAAGTGCGCCTCGATCTCTTTGTCTTCTGCGAGGTCAACGCACTCCCTGAGGGTGGGCTTGTCGCCCTCTGCCAGTGTCTGACCGGTGTGGTTCATGGCCGCTACGCCGTCATGTTCCCTCCGGAACTTCCCCCGGGACAGCGAAATGCTGCCCTTCATCTGGTCGCTATCGTCCCTGCGCTAGGGGGTCAGCCCGAAGCTCAGCGGGCCATTGCTCGCCTTGCCGATCTTGATCGCTGGTCTCGCCGTGCACCTATGCTTGCTCGTATCTGGCTCCTTTCTCGCCACACCCTTGCCGGTACCCTCAGCGAAGATGGCCTGATCGCCAGTTGTGCCGCCTTTGCTGTCGCTGGAATCGAGCTGCGCCATGCTCCTCAGGTCAGCCAACGTTTGGCCCACCTTGATGAGGATGGGCGCTTTGGTCTGCTCTCTGTTGCTTCTCTGGAGGTGCCCGAGGCTGGCCTCCGTCGCTACGCCCGAGAGCGTGCCGCCTACGACGGCTTTGTGACCCTTGTCCATCGCGCCACCCGGCAGGTGTCTGATCCGACTCTTGCGGACCAGGCCATTGCGGCAGCAGAGCAGCACCTCTGGTTTGTCCCCTTCGACGAGGGAGAAGTGGCACAGCGTGTCCGGAAGCTCTCAGCAGCTTTCTCCGGGGCAGCACCCGCCCTCCCGAAAGAACTTCCGGTGGGGCCTTTTGATGGCGCCTCAGAAGTGAAGGAACGTTATGGAATGCTGTTCCGTCCTGCCACCCAGGAGCGGGCGCTGTCGGGGGTGGATGCTACGGAGCTGGAGGAGACGCTCCGGGCGCTGGGGCGCGTTGAGGCAGATGCGATGGCTGCAGTATCCCGGGGAATGGTAGCTCTTCTGACCAACGCACTGGGGCCCCAGAGCGGATTGCGCCGTATGCCGGAGGTTGAGCTAGGTCTGCGGCGGCTG
This sequence comes from Polyangiaceae bacterium, assembly GCA_025057345.1. GTDB lineage: Bacteria > Myxococcota_A > Polyangia > Polyangiales > Polyangiaceae > JANWXX01. Next base: position 6,504 of record JANWXX010000261.1, read on the forward strand.
GGGGCCTGGCTCCGGGATGCCGACAGTGCCGACCGGGTGGCTCTGGAAGGAGTACTCGGGGCCTCGTCTCCGCCTTCTCCGAGGGAGGGACCGGAGGAGAGGGACCCTTATCGGAAAGAGTTGGAACAAGCGCTCATGGAGTTGCCCTCACAGAGGCTCTTGCGGGGGGCGGCTGCAGCAGTGGGGCTTGGGGTTGGGGCGGTAGTGCTGATGGTCCTGCTGCGGATGGTGTCCCCGGCCGTTTCGGCCTCTCCATCCGGTCCCCCCTCAGCAGCCTCGGTGGCCCCCGGCACCATAACCTCTGGCCCGACCTCCCGTCGCTCCTCCGGGGGGCACGCTCGCTCCGAGAACGACCTGATCCCGTGGGTAGCAGCGGTGCTAGTCGGTGGGTTGACAGCGGTGGGATGGGCTCGCTTTGCAGGCAATCAGGCCCGTGACCGGCTACGCAGGCTGCTCAAGCAGCGGCGCGACGCTCTTGAGCA
>JANWXX010000262.1 GCA_025057345.1 Polyangiaceae bacterium
CCGTAAGTAAGCTGGGCTGCTGTTCGGGTCAGAGGTGAGCCTTGAGGGGCATCGTGATAAAGACACGCCCCCCATGGCCAACGAACGTCCACGCTATGTCCCCGCCGAGATCGAGGAGAAATGGCAGCAGCGCTGGGAACAGGAGGGGGTCTTCGTCTCCGTCCGACGCCCCGGTAGGCCCAAGCTGTATGTGCTCGACATGTTCCCTTATCCATCGGGAGCGGGGCTTCACGTGGGGCACCCGGAGGGCTACACCGCCACCGACATCGTAGCTCGCTACAAGCGCATGCGGGGTTTTGATGTGCTGCACCCGATGGGCTGGGACGCTTTCGGGCTACCAGCGGAGCAATACGCCATCACCCATGGTGTACACCCTGCGGTGACCACCGCTACCAACATCGCTACGTTCAAGCGGCAGCTCAAGAGACTGGGGTTCTCCTACGACTGGTCTCGGGAATTGAGCACCACCGACGAAAATTACGTCCGCTGGACCCAGTGGATCTTCCTCAAGCTATTCGAGAGGGGTCTGGCTTACCAGTCCGAGACCCCGGTAAACTGGTGCCCGGCACTAGGCACCGTGCTGGCGAACGAGGAGGTGATCGACGGCCGGAGCGAGCGGGGGAACCATCCGGTGATTCGCATGCCCCTACGCCAGTGGACGCTGAGGATCACGGCCTATGCGGAGCGGCTTCTTTCCGATTTGGAAGGCCTCGATTGGCCAGAAACCAAAAAGAAGCAAGAAGACTGGATCGGTCGGAGTGAGGGGGCTACAGTCTTCTTTCCGCTAGCAGACAGAGCCGGTCATCTTGAGATTTTCACCACACGCCCGGATACCCTCTTGGGTGCCACCTATATGGTGCTTGCCCCGGAGCATCCTCTGGTCGACGAGATCACTACCGAAGCGCAACAGGCAAAGGTGCTCGCCTACCGTGCCGAGGTCGCTTCCCGGAGCGATATGGCTCGCACCGCACTGAGCAAAACCAAGACTGGGGTATTCACGGGAGCCTATGCGAAGAACCCGATCTCCGGCGAGCGCATCCCTATCTGGATCGCGGACTTTGTTCTCGCCTCCTATGGCACCGGGGCCATCATGAGTGTCCCCGCTCACGACCAGCGGGACTTCGAATTTGCTCGCCAGTTCGGTCTGCCGATCGTCGAGGTGGTAAGCCCGGATGGAGAACTCCACGACGCCTCTACCTGGAGCAAGGCGTTCGACGGTGATGGGATCAACGTTCGCTCCGGTTTTCTCAACGGCAAGCGAACTCCGGAGGCCAAATCCGCCATGATCGCCTACCTGGAAGAACAGAACCTCGGAACCAGGCGAGTCAACTACAAACTCCGAGACTGGGTGTTTTCCCGGCAGCGTTACTGGGGTGAACCGATCCCGATCTACTTCCCGGTTGAGCTTCATCCAGGTTCTTCGGACCCGAGGACAGATGCCCACACCATCCGTTTTGATCAGCCAATAGCGGTTCATGAAGACGAGTTGCCGCTACGCTTGCCGGATCTCCAGGACTACAAGCCCTCGGACGACCCCTCCGGCCCCCTGGCCCGGGCTCTCGACTGGCGCTACTTCCAGCGAGATGGTCGGTGGTTCGCTCGGGAGACCAACACGATGCCCCAGTGGGCTGGCTCCTGCTGGTATTATCTCCGCTTCCTCGACCCTACGAACCATCAGCAGATTTTCTCTCCCCAGGCCTACGACGACTGGATGCCCGTTGATCTCTATGTCGGCGGCAGTGAACATGCGGTGCTCCACCTGCTCTATGCCCGCTTCTGGCACAAGGTGCTCTTCGATATGGGGCTGGTGAAGCATAAGGAACCCTTCACGAAGCTGGTACACCAGGGCCTCATTCTCGGCGAGCTAGAGTTCTCTACCTTCCGAGGAGAGGATGGCAGCCTAGTGAGCTTCGAGCAGGTCGATCTCACCGACGAGGATGCTCCCAGGCTCAAGGGGAGCGGTCTCCCACTTCGGCGGGAGAAGCTTACGGAGTCGATGATCCAGAAGGTCGATAAGAAGTTCGTTCTGGCAGAAAGACCGGATATTGTTGTGGATGCTCGTTCCTTCAAGATGAGCAAATCACGGGGGAATGTTGTCAATCCAGACAAGATTATTGAGCAGTACGGCGCTGATGCTCTCCGTGTCTATGAGATGTTCATGGGGCCCTTGGAGGCAGTCAAACCCTGGCAGACCAACGGTGTCGTCGGGGTCTTCCGATTCCTCGATCGCGTATGGAATATCTGCACTCAAGCCACATCAACGGCTCCTGCGCTACCTGAGGACGCACAAAGACTCCTCCACAAAACGATTCAGAAGGTAACCGAGGATATTGAGGGGATGCGTTTTAACACCGCGATCTCAGCCATGATGATCCTGGTGAATCGGCTCGGAGAAATACCCCGGATACCGGTGGATGCAGCAGAGAAGTTTGCACTCATTCTGTCACCCTTTGCCCCCCATCTTGCGGAAGAACTATGGTCGAGGCTAGGTCACCGGGAGCTCTTGGCTTGGGAGCCCTGGCCGGAGTATGACCCCTCGCTGGTGGTGGATGACGTGGTGGAGCTGGCCGTGCAGGTGAACGGGAAAGTACGGAGCCGAGTGACCTTGAAGAAGACCGCAACGGAGGCAGAAGCTCGGGCAGCCATCGCCGACGACCCAGCCCTCCGTCCCTTCACCGAGGGTAAAACCGAAAAGAAGTTTCTCTACATCCCAGGGCGGATTATCAACCTTGTGGTAGGGTGACAGATCCCCATGCGGCTTCCCCGCCGAGGGTTCTTGTTGGTACTCTCCGGGTGCGGATTCCGTTCCGCTCGGGAGGCGAGAGGGAGTGGGGTCGCCGTGGTGGGGGCACCAGCCCAGACGGTGGAGGTGGCATTGCTGGAGGCGGCGGTGGCGGGGGCCCGGAGCTGGCTTGCAGAACACGGAGTAAGTCTTGGAGAAGGCTATCCTCGCCTCTGGATCGAGGTCTTCGAGGTAGAAGAGCGTTCTGCCGGGGTCGTTCTGGTAGGGGGAGAGCCTAGGGCACAGGGGGTACGATTGGAAGCAACAGGACGCGCTTTCCTGGAGCGGGCACCGGGCGAACCGGCAGGGGAAACCGGAGCTCTGCGAGTAACGGAGGGGATAGAGCCGGTGGGGGGCCGCGGATGGCGGGAGCTGGCGCTCCGGGGCCTGGGGTGGAAGCTGGGAGAAGCCCTGGCGAAGTGGGTTTGGGGGGAGGGAGACTCCCTCCTTGGGCGAATGTGGTAGGCTCCCCCGTCATGATCACGGTCGGATGCGCTGGTTTCCCCGTGCCAGCTACGCGGTACTTTAAGGAGTTCCTGTTCGTCGAGGTGCAGGAGACTCACGTCGCTCCGCCGGGCTCCGGCACGGTGCGGCGGTGGCGGCGTGAGGCGCCGGAGGGGTTTCGCTTCGCCATGGTAGGCCCCCGGGAAATCGGCCAAGAAGGCTTTCGCGATGGCATGGTGGTGGAAACCGCGCTCAAGACGCTGGAAACCGTCGGCAAGGAGCTGTCCGCGGAAACCGTGGTGCTGGTAGCACCGCCGGATTTCCCCGCAACCAGGGCCAACAAGAGTGCAGTCAAGGAGCTACTGGGCATCGTGCGCCAGCGATTTGCCCGAGTTGTGTTCGATCCAGCCCCTGGGTGGGATCCTGAGGAAACCGAGATGATGGCTGCCGATGTAGGAGCACTGGCAGCCCGAGATCCGCTGACAGCGGGGATCTCCAAGCGCAAGGAGGCGTACTATCGGCTCCCCGGCCCTGCAGGTCACAAGTCTCGCTACGAGGATCCAGCCATCGATCGGCTGGGTGAACTAGCACGCTCCGTCCAGGATCAAGACGCCACCTACGTATTCACCAATGTGGATATGTTCGCTGACGCCAAGCGATTGAAGAAGGTTTTGAAGCTCTTAGGCGTCGACGAACTCCCGGGAAGTCGGTTGGGTGTGCTAGCAAGGGGGCAGGATGGGAGCCTGCTCGCAGTGCCAGTCCGAGGTGCCACCCAGGGCATCTCTTTGCCCCCAGTGCGGGACACCCCAGCTCGGCGCGTTCGACGTCCCGGACCTGGACCTACCCGCTCCTCCACGCGCTACGTCCAAGGTTAGGTCCAATGCGGGCTCAAAGGAGCTCAAGCTGGAGATCGATCCCTCCAAGCAGAGCGGCACTTCTGAGCTGCCTGCCGTCTTCCAACAACCTGCTCTCCCAGGTCTGGAAGAGGACGATGAGCTGAATACCTCGGGCCTGGAGCTGTCAGCTGCTCCCGTGAAACCCATATCGATGCACCCTGTACATCCTCCTCGGGATCCTTCCCAAGGAGTGTTGTCGGCTCGGGGTTCGGTGCCACCTCCTGCAGGACGACATGCCTCTCTTCCCCCTCCCGTAGACGCCCCTTCCTCGTTGGATCCATATGAGGTTCGTCAAGTGGCTCGCTTTGGCGCAGTCCCTGAGCTGCCCTGGGAGTCAGTGCTGTACGCAATTGGTGTCTTCACAAGGCTTCGGGAGCTGAAGCGAGAGCTCGCCCAGGCCATAGAAGAGCAACGGGCCCAGGAAAAGGCTGCAGACGACGCAGTGGTAGAATTTCTGGATCGGTCTTATAGCACGCTGGTGCAGGATGGCTCGTTGGCCCGAATGTTGGAGCCTGTGCAGGAGCTACAAGCCCGGTATCTGGAGCGACAGAAGGAGATTGATGCTCTGGATCAGGAAAGACAGAGAGAACTCGCTACCCTTGATGCAGAGCTACACCGGTACGAGCGGGTCGCTCAGGAGGGACGCTCGACGAAGGAAGGCCTGGCCTCTGAAGCGGCGCGCCTCTACGAATCCTCACGGGAGGGAGACGTGCTTGCAGGGCAGCTCCTCGGGACGATTCGGGAACAGATGAATCGGGCGGAGGAGGAGGCTACTCGAGCGGTCGGGTTGATGAATGATTTGCGAAGACGACGTCGTGAGGTAGAGCAGGCGTACATTACCAAAATCTGCGAACGGGAGGCAGCCCTGGCGGAATCCGATGGCCCACGCAGGGCTGCAATGTTGGAGATCGGTCGAGACTTGCTGAAAGGGAGGGTAACCCTTCCCTACGAAAGTTTCCAAGCAGTGGAGATTTGTCGCAAGCGTACCCAGGAGGCAGCTCATCGCAGGGCGCTCTTGGAGGCGGCACTCACTGCCTACGACCCGAAGAAATTTAAGGAAGGCCTGTTCTACCTGGTGGGGGCAGTGGTGCTGCTGCTTGGGGGGGTAATCCTAGGCATCCTACGGATGCATCAGGAGCTGAATGCACCTCCCCCCACCCTCCCTCCCGAGTGAACATGGTACCAAGCGGAGCATCCGCACCTGCCCTCCTGGACAGAATCTACGACCTCGATGGTCCCAAGGTTCTTAGGGGTCACTCGCGCAAGCTTCCCTGGGGCTCCTGCAATGCCCCCTGCATTCCCCTGATCCCTTCGGGCTCGTGGACTCCCAGTACTAATCTGTTCAGAGGTTCCATATCGACTGCTACCGACCATGCCACTGTCGCCTGTGGAACCCCCATCGCCCGTGGAACCACCATGACCAACAGAGCCGCCTTCGCCAGTGGAACTTCTGTCACCAGTCGAGCCGCTCTCCCCAGTAGAACCCCCCTCACCTATCGAGCCATTCTCCCCAGCGGAACTGTCCTTGCCAGCGGAACCGTCCTCGCCAGCGGAACCACCTCCTGGAGCTCCACTGTTGCCACCGGCCCCCGCAGCACCGGACTAGCCTGCCTTCTCCCCCTGCCCTCCTTTTTCGCACTGCCGACAGTCCCTCCCAAGCCAATGGAACCGCCCCCCCGAGCTAGAACCTGCGCTCCCCGCAATGCCGCCCCCACATGTGTCAAAGCCATATCCCAGGCGGATCGTCGGCGTCGACGACTAAAGACCGTCCGCCAGGTGGAGGGAGCCTCCGGAGCTGCAGGTCAGAACGGCGCTGGCGGCGCAGCCCCCTGCACTGCAGAAGCGACTCCCTGCGGCACCTGCATGGAGGAAAATTGCTGCGCTCCCACACTTGCCTGCTCCCAGGATGCTGCCTGCTCCATCTGCCTGGATGACTTGTAGTCTACCAAGACTGCGCTCAAGCCCAGTGTGCCTCCTGCTACCCGTAATCCTTTGGCACCTTGCTCCTCCCCAGGATTCACTCGTATCCCTACGTTCGGGCGAATTCCGCTACGCTTGAGAGGATGAAGAACCAACGCCTAGGGCTGCTGCTTTGGGGTTTCTGTACCTTGGTCTTGCACTGCGGAGGGGAAGAAAATGCACCAACTCGTCTGGGCGGAACAGCGGGCACCTCCACTGGTACCGCAGGGGCTGCCGGAAGCTCCGGTAGCAAGGCTAGTGCGGGAGGTACCTCCGCAGGGACTGCTGGCGCCTCCGCAGGGTCTTCCGGAAGCGCTGGCACAGCGGGAACAGAAGCCAGTGGGGCTGGGAATGGCGGGGCTGGGAATGGCGGGGCTGGTACCAACGGCACAGGGGGGGGTGGAACAGCAGGCGATGGGGGGAGCGCAGGAGCAGCGGGGGATGGAGGGAGCGCGGGCCAGGAAGCCGGAATCGGCAAGGCCTGCCTAGGATGCATTCTTGAGCAGTGTACAGCGGCATTTGATGCTTGCCACAACGACGAGGTGTGCCTCATCTGCACAACCAATGATCCAACGCTACCGGAGTGCCTGGCCAATCCGGAGCTCCAAGCTGCCGTGGCCTGTGCTTGCCAGCCCTCGACCTGCGGGAGCGGAGCCTGCAACGGCGAGTGCTTGCTCTTCGGCGTGGGGCAAGGGGGTGCTGCAGGAGTCGGAGGCTCGGCCAGCACAGGGGGCTCCGCAGGCAACGGAGGGAGCTCGGGTGAAGGAGGCTCAGCTGGCAGCAGCGGAACCCCTTGTAGTGACAGCAACCCATGCCCAACCGATCCCGGTGGGTGTACGATCTCGGTTTGCAAGGGGGAGCTTTGCGAGACGAGTTTTGCTCCGCAGGGGACGCCAGCTGC
>JANWXX010000263.1 GCA_025057345.1 Polyangiaceae bacterium
GGCTGCCATGGGCGCAAGCCTTGAGGAGGACCGCGCCACCTGGTCCAGCGCCGCTACATCCAGTACTCCCAACGACATGCTGGGTGGCCTTAGCATCATGTCCGCTGCATTCTCCGGACCTCCCCGTAGCGCCAGTGCCGTCGCCAGCAGCAGCGTCTCCTCCTCGGAGCGTTCCTTTTCCTTGCCCACCAGGGCGATCATCTCGTCAAAATCAAAACGTCTCCAGTAGCGCTGTCCCAACGCCATTCTCGCCTGCACGACGAGCTTCCGTTGCTCCGGCGTCAGCGCCCCTCCCTTCAGCGCCGCCCTCAGTGCCACGGGAAGCCCGCGCTTGAGCCAGGCTCGCAGCGCGTCGGCCTCCGTCATTGCCCCGGCGTCTAGGAGTTGGGTTGCATAAAACGTTGGAAGCCGGGCCGCTAGCCGCTGTTCCACCGTCTTACCCTCCGATCCTGCTGCTGGCAACAGCAGCCCGTCCAGCGCATCGATTCGCCGACCCTGGTATAGTTTCGTCAAGAAGGCTCGCACCCGAGCCAGTCGGAGGTCTTCAATTACCCCTAGCGCGCCCATACCGCCGAGCCCCAATAGGGCTGCATCCCGGCCTCGTTGCTTCCGGGGCTCCATCGCCTCCTCCAAAGCGCTTTGGTAGACCCCCTTCAGCTCCTCGTCCCACTCTTGTGGCACAGGGACTGTGCGGATCGAGTCCACCAGACGCATGTCGGCGATCCCAGCCTCGACGGCCACCAGAGCTCGGGCATACCCCTGGAGTTTCGCACCGGTTTGGGAGGCCTCCTCAATGGCTGAGGTTTGGACGATCAGCCATTTGGCCAACGGACCTTTGACGTGCTCCAGGATCTTCTCTTTCTCATAAGGAGGCTTCATCGTCGGCATATCGCCACCCAGGCGGGCCAGCCTGCCCGCGAGGACATGCCCAGCAAGAACTTGGAGCACCGCGTTGCTGATCCCCTTGGGCGACTTGCTCAGCGCAGGCTCCGCCAGCACGTCAGCGCACTCGGTCGGGGCCAGCTCCGCCCGCAGCGCCCGGATCAGCCCCGCTGGCAGCCCCGTGCACTCCTCCAGGCCTGCCAACGCCACGTCTCGCTTCTCCGTGTCGCCCTCACCCAGCGCCCGCTCCAGGGCTGTCAGCGCCTCGCTCCGCTCCTTGCAAGCTGGGGCCTTCCCCTTGCGCCGCTTTGCCCAGGCGTTGCAGCTCCTGTCCGGGCCCCGCACGTCCTTGCGGACAGTCGGCAGTGGAGGCGGCGCCTCGTCTGGGATCGCCACCGCGATGGGCTCGCTCTTGAGATCCTCCGGCACGGCGAAGGGATCTGGGGCAGGAGCGGGCGGTGGGGGCGGGGGCGTCGTCGCGGATGCAGGGGGCTCCGGTAGGGGGGGCGCCGGAGTCATCGGGGGCGCTGCAGGGGTGCATCCGACCAGCAGCAACAAGAACATGCGGACGAGAGCACTGCGCATCCTTTTCTCGTAGAACAGCTCGCCTCCTGCCGGAAGATCCCTCGGCGTCAAGCTCGGATTCGGTGGGTTTCAAGCCAGCGGATTACCTGTTCCTCAGGACGATTCTTCTGAAAGCGCCCAAGCTCTTGGATGCCGGTGGGGCTGGTCACGTTGACCTCGGTGAGGTAGCCACCTACCAAATCCAAGCCGACAAAGATAAGCCCGTCGCGCCGGAGCCTGGGAGCTAGGTCGTCGACGATGGTACGCTCCCGTTCGGTAAGATCCGTCGGGCGGACTTCTCCACCCACATGAATATTGGCCCGGAAGTCATCACTGCGAGGCACGCGGAGGATGGCACCGAGCGGCTCACCGTCAAGGAGGATCACCCGTTTGTCTCCCTCGCTTACCTGTTCGATGAAGGCTTGTACCATAGTGAGGCGCGCCCCCTCGCCGGTCACCACATCGATGATCGCACGGGCGTTGCGATCTCCTGCAGTGAGGGCCAGTACCCCGACCCCACCAGCGCCATCTAGGGGCTTGATCACCGCGCGTCCGCCTACTTCTGCGGTAAACTCCAAGATCTCGTCCCGGTCCGCCGAAACCATCGTAGGAGGCATCCAGCGGGCGAAGTGGAGCGCATAGAGCTTCTCGTTGGCCTCTCGGAGCCCCTGCGGGTCGTTGACCATGAGGGTCTTGCCTCGGGCATGCTCCAAGCAGAGCGAAAGCATCAGGTAGGCGTTGTCAAAGGGAGGATCTTTTCGGATCATCACTGCATCCACCTCGTCCAGCGCCACTACCGAGGGCGTCCCATAGCGATGGTGAGGCGGAGTGTCGCTCACGAAGGCTTCCCGCACGTGGGCGAATACCCTGCCGTCGCGCACCGTCACCTGCTGGGGAAGGCAATGGTAGCTGGTGTGCCCCAGCGCAGCGCTGGCTCGCAGGAAGGCGAAGGTCGAGTCCTTGAGCGGGTGCATCCGTTCGAGGGGGTCCATCACGTAGACGATGCGCATGGACGCCACCTTAGAGTGCATAGCCCACCGGGGCAAACGGACTCAGGTTCCTAACATCGCCCGTCCACATTGATTAGCCACCCTCTGAGTAGGCCACATTGGTCGTTTACGACCAGGCAACACCGCTCTGGAGCGGGGCGATCCTCAGTTGTGTTCCGAGAAACAGCGGCCTACCCACGCAGATGGCGAAGACCTCGTAGCAGCAACGCTCGATCCCGTTCGATGCCTTTTGGATTGGAGGCTTCGATGCGTCTTGGACCCCTAGGCAGCTTGCGCTGTATTCTTCCTGAATCTTAGCCAACAGCTCGATATCCTCCGGGGCTAGGCAGGGAGCTTCGGCGGCCTTCTCCGTGCATACCTTGATGTTCTGGAAGCTCGGCTCCGTCGGCTGGTACTTGCCGCCTGTGCACCGAAGAACCTTCCCTGTATCCCCATTGCCGCACCATGCTTCCTCCACGCAAGCTCCTCCTTCCATGCACGGTACGCCTGCGGCTGCACCTCCTCCATTGCCACCCTCGCTCCCCCCTGCCCCTGCACCGCTGCCTGCACTACCTGCGACCCCGCCATTCCCTCCAGCTCCACCTCCACCTCCCGCTCCACTGGTTCCAGGACAGGTCTTGGGATCCTCAACACAAGTGCCATCCCCACAATCGGTGTAGGGGGCTGGGTCACCGGGAGGCTCGATGCAGATCTTCATAATCTTCCCCTGAATGCATACCTCCGTCTTCACGCAGATCGTGCCTCCCGCATCGCCTGCGCCACCGCCCGCTCCGCCCTGGCCACCTCCCACGCCCTGTCCAAAACCTCCAGCTCCTGCTTGGACCCCTCCGCTCCCCCCGGAACCACCGCTTCCGCCCACATTGATGCTGTTCCCTGCAGCCGAACCCCCTGCTCCTGATGCGCCCCCGCTGCCGGTAGCCCCTCTGTTGCCCGGAGTGGTCTGGGCAGTACCAGCTTCGCGCTCATCACCACTGCAGCCAGATACAAGGGAGGGAAGTACCCCCCCGGTAACGAGAAGAAGTCTAGCGAGGAGTCCCGTTTTCATGGGATCGATTGTATCCTCCGCGGAGGAAGACAGGAGAAGCGAGCAAGGGAGTAGGCCTTCTCGAGCCCCAAAATCGATTGTATCCTCCGCGGAGGAAGACAGGAGAAGAGAGGAGTCGAGTCGTGAGCCTTGGCCCAAGATTTCCGGGGAAGCTGCCTCCCTCTGGAGAGCGGAGGCTAGTAAGATAAGCGCCTGCCAGGGAGCCAAGCCTCGTGAAAATCTTTCGACTATGCTCTGTTCTTGTCCTCGGTTTGCTCGCTATGGCGACCGCCTGCTCGGAGGAGGATCCCGCGACTCCGCCGAGCAACCAAGCACCCCCGGTACCGATACTGGACTCTCAAGGAAGGCCGACCGAGCTGACCTGCCCAGGTGACCCGGGGTGTGAAGTCGCAAGTGGGCCGCTTCGGGTGGGAGTAGCAGCAGTCCCCATTACTCCCGAGGTTATCGAAACCTATACGGACCTAGACAACAACGGCTACTTCGATGAGGCGAAAGAGCCTTTCGACGACAAGAACGGCAACGGGAAGATGGACGGAGCCTGGTTGGCTGGTTTTGGGATAGGGCGAGCCGCGACCGGGGTCCACGACGATGCCTGGGCCCGGGCACTGACCTTCACCCAGGGCGAGTTGTCTGTGGCGCTGGTGAGCTTGGACCTCATCGGGCTCTTCCACGAACGGGTGGTGAAGATCCGAGAGCGGGCAAAGGAGCGTGGGCTCGACTTCGATCACATCATGGTGGCCACCACACATGTCCACGAAACTAAGGATACGATGGGCATGTGGGGGCCAGCACCCCTCGTCTCCGGCATCGATGAGGGCTACATGTCCTTCCTCACGGAGAAGGTGGTGGATGCGCTCGAAGAAGCGAAGAAGAAGGAGCGCATCGCCTCCATGAAGATCGCTCGGGGGGAAGCGCCGCAACTCGTCAACGATACACGCCAGCCCATCGTCATCGACCAGGGAATCTATACGCTCCAATTCCTCGACGAGGGCCTACAACCGTTCGCCACCATGGTCACCTGGGGGAACCACCCGGAAGCTCTCGGGAGTAGCAATACCCTCTTGACCTCCGACTTCCCTCACTACCTTCGGGGCACTCTGGAGGCACGCTTCCCTGGATCAACAGCGGTCTACTTCAACGGCTGCCTCGGTGGGCTCACCACCACCATCGGCATCGTCGGCTGCCCGGACGCTGAAGGGAAAGATACCTGCCCCCAGGGCACTTTTGAGCGAGCCGAATACGTGGGCCGCGGTGCTGGCGACGCCGCCATCGCCGCCATCGAGGCACCCACCGCCCAGCTCATCCCATCCCCCACGCTGGCGGTTCGGCGCCGGGTTTTCTTGGCCAGTGCTACCAACTCCGGGCTGGCGCTCCTCGTGTCCGCGGGGGTACTCCCCCGGCAGCTCTACCACGTCGATGGTACCCCTGCGACTCCAGAAGAACTCAAGGGCTTGACCTTCAAAGACCTCACGAGCCCCGATGCGCCCTTTCGCATTACCTCCGAGGTGAACGCCATCGAGATCGGACCAGTTGTCATCGCTACTGCTCCGGGTGAGCTATATGCCGAGCTATGGCTTGCCCGCGAGGATGGGGCTTCCTACGCTGAGACTCCCCCGGAGGGAGACTTTGCCGGCGAGACCAACCTCCCTCCGATGTCCGGATTGTTCCCCTCGACTGCTTCCATGAAGCTCATTATCAACAACGCCAACGATGCCTTGGGCTACATCATCCCCAAGCCTCAGTGGGATACCAAAAAGCCCTATGCCTACGGCAAGACTGGCAACCCTCAGTACGGCGAGGAGAACTCCGTTGGCCACGACATGGCCCCCACGCTCTTCTCTGCCTACCAGCGGCTCTACGGCGAGTGAGCCGCCCCCTGCTTGCCACGGCGCAGCTCCGGGTCCGCACGTCGCCAGTCGCTCACCGGGGCCCCGGGGTAGCAAGGAATCCGGTAGCGTCGCATGCGTACGCGCTCCAAGCTCGTAGCTCCGTCGCTCCGAACCAACAGGTGTTCAAACGACAGGGTCAGGTAGAACATCCGGTAATGAAAAAAGTTCTTTTGGACGATCGCGTCTGCGGCGCGTACATTCAGACCTAGCTTGGACCAGTAGCTCGGGTGGATGGGAAGCGGTGGAGTATCGGAGACAGCTATGTGGAAGTTCCATACATCCAGCCGTATGACTCGCCCCATCTCGCCTTGGGCTCGGTGGCTTACGGTAGCCTCTAGCTCTACTTCGGGCATCCCGTAGCCAGGTGTACCCCGTAGGATCACCCGGCGACGTGTTCCCTCCGGAGAACCTTCCAGCTCTGCCACTAGGGCCGGATCGTGGACCGGGACGAGCACCTTGAGTCCCCGGTGGTCGCGAGCCAACGCTTGCACGATGTGGGTGTTCCCTCCTGGGGCCCCGGCTCCCACGATGTCATCGCCATCTACCAAGGTGATCGGGCCCAGCCGGCGCCATCGGGAAGAAACCACCCGATCCAGAGCTTCCCCAGGGGTGTACGCAAGAGGAGGTTGTTCGGTCCGCTGCTCCCAGGCCCGGTCTGCAAGCTGCTCTGCAAGCTGGTCTGCAAGGGCCTCATCCCCATCGGTGCAGACATGCACCGCCCAACCTAGATCCTCCGCAGTGGTGTACGGATGAACCATGAAGAGGCTCGCGGAGAGAACCCGCGGATTCTCTTCCAAGCCCTTCATCCAGCGAAAGACGCTCCGCATGGGGGGCAAGAAGTCGATGGTGGCCCCTCCTCCCAGGATCAGCGGGAGCTTCCTCCAGGCGTGGACTGGGGAACAACGTCCCCGCAGCGTGCGAATCAAACGGTTGCCTGCGCGGAAGCCAGTGGGGGCTAGATCCCAGTGGGGGTTGGAGCGGTAGGCGATGAGCACGTCCACCGGGTCTACGAGCCCGTGGGAGAGGTTGGCATGGAGATCGTAGCTGACAGCGAGACGACCAGAGGGGCTCAACCTTGCCCGTGCCTCCCGGAGGATGACCGCCTCCGGGGGCTCGTGGAGTCCTTCGACTTGCATCGAGCCGTGGAGAGCCAGATAGATGCCATCGAGAGGGCCGGCGCGGTCGATGCTGGACAACAGGCGCTCGAGCAACCAAGCGAAGCAGGAACGAGAGAGAGGGCCTCCTGGAACGGACATGGCGGAGAACAGGGGAACTGCCTCAACACCTCCAGCGAGCCGGGCGGCCTGGCGGAAGCCAGTCAGCTCGCCGTGGGGCATGAAGGAGGCTAGTTCTGGATGGAGAAGCTCTGTCGCCTGGTGGAGAGCTTCCCCGTCGAGGGTGTGAAGCCTCTCAAAGTTGTCTCGTTCGGTCAGCAGCGGGGAGAAGGCATTGGCTTCGTGAAAGATCCGACCGTAGCCAATGCGCAGAGGACGACCGCCACGTCCCAAGTCGAGGTGCCACATGATGCGGAGCTTTACCTGAACTTTCGCCTTCAGGTCAGCTACCATGAACCTTCACGATGGGATATCT
>JANWXX010000264.1 GCA_025057345.1 Polyangiaceae bacterium
GTAGCAGTCGCGAGATTCTTCGGTACATGGAGAGCCCCCGTGACCTCTGCGACTTGTATCGACAACAGAGAGATTCCAAGCAGATCCTCGCTGGATTCCAGCAATCTCACCGAAGCAGATCCCCAAGCTCACTTGGTCCAACCAGCACCGCCTCCACTGCTCCCGCAGGCCTCGCCTGAGTCCTCGGAATGACTTTGAACCCACCTGGTATAGAGAAAATCCATACATTCCGAGAGATAAGGGAAGGTATGGGAGTCGAGGAGGAGGCTGGTGCTGTGGGGATTGGTGTCGTGGTGCTAGATGAGGTCTGGGGCTGTGAGGGGGTTGGAGCCGGCTGAGGCTCCGTTGGGACGTAGAGCTGGGTCGGTGGAGTGGGGTGGAAGGAGGTGGCGATGGTTTCTTGAACCTCGTTGATCAGCCGAGGGGCCTCCTCGTCTTCGTTGGCAAAGGCATGGGTCGGCCAGTTGTCCGGGTCGTTCTCCGAGGGCGGCTGGAAGGTCTTGATTTCCGTGGTGGAGGTTTCCTGGGGGGGGGTTGGACGGGCCCCCGAGGGGGCCTCGGCGGCACGGGGATTCGGCGAAGGCGACGCAGGCTCAGGGGGAGGGATCGTACGTCCCGGGGAGGGGGCAGGGCGGACTGAGGGAGAGCGAGTACCGACCGGGGTGGATGCTCCTGGAGGACGAGGGCGAAAGCCTCCTCTTGAGGCGGTGGTGCCGGCGGTGGGCATGGGGGTCGCTCCAGGGGGAGCGGAAGTTCCGGTGGCAGGGCGCGGCACCTGGAATTTCTGAGGTTGGGGAGCAGTAGGGCCACGAGGCTGGGGGGCGGACAGCGCAGGGGACTCCGGGGCAGAGGATGGTGCCATCGGAACCACTGGGACTGGGGGTGCTGGGGGGACTGCCGGGGGGACCGAAGAGAGAGGAGCCGGGGAAGGGGCTGGAGGCGGTGCCACGGATTCAATGGTGGCCTTGAGCTCGGCGGCCTGCCGGGCAAGGGCAAAGGCTCGGTCATCGTTGCCAGCCTCTTCGGCAGCCTCCGAGGCCCGCTTAATCCAGCGGATCGCTTCGGCATGGTCGCCCCGCCCCCACATCGTCTGCGCCGTAGATAGCGCCCAGGTCACATCCTCCGGATCATCAGCGAGGGGCTGGGGAAAGTTGGTCGCTCCGCTCATGCATGCGAAATTATCCCAGTTCTCGCCGCCCATCCAAACGATCTCCGATATAAGACCCTCCTAGGAGAACCCTCGTATGGTGAGCAACCAGCTATCTGTGGCCGTGGGCCTCGCCATGGTCCTCGCGGGGATCGGCCTCTGGGGCATCTCAGCGTACGCCCAGCTCCAGCGTCTCCATGCAACCCAAGTGTCTCCGCCAGCGACCTTCTACCCGGCTTGCTCGCCGCTGCCTCCCCCTCCTACCTGCCCTTCTCAGCCCACCGTGTCCCCTGCGGTCCTCTCCGTGTCTCCCTCGGTGAGCATCTCCCCTTCGGCGAGCACGTCCTCCTCCTCCTCGGCCTCAGCCCCCACCATAGCCCCGGAGACAAGAGGGGTGCTCTTCCTGTTCGAGCCAGGGAAGGCGGTCTTCCGGAAGGGAGAAATCCAGCGGCTTCTCGCCTTTGGACGCGAGCAACTGAGGACACCTCAAGTCCGGCTTCAAATCGAGGGTATAGGAGAGGAAGAGGGGCCTCAGGGGGTCGCCCTCGGGCGCAAACGCGGCATCATCACCAGGCAGCTCCTCTCCGATGCTGGCTTCGACAGTGAACGCCTGATGCTGGCACCGCCCAGGCCGTTCACATCACCGGAAGATGCTGGAGTATGGCTCCGACCGGTGGAGGTCAAATCCCCGTGATGCTTGATCTCGATATCCTTTTGCTGGGCCTGGTAGGCGCTGCCTTCCTGGTGACAGGAGGGGCGCTGCTCCGGGGGCCTGCTGTGGCCCGGGCCCGCTTCCGAGAGGTGCTCGCCGTCCGCCTGCGAGAGGAGGCCGAGGCCAGCTTTGCTCGCGCTGCGGAGGCTGTCCGCGTCGCAGAAGGGGAAACCGAGCGGATCCGTGCCGAATTGTTCAGGCTCCAGAACCGGGTTGCTGAGCAAATGCGCAGCAACGAGAATACCGAACAGCTACGCCTCCAGCTCGACCAACAAGCGGCCGAACTCAAGGCTACCCTCGCTCAACTCAATGTCGAGCGTGAGCTCGCCCGCCAGCTTGAGATCCAACATGATCAAACACGCGCCCAGCTCCGCATCACGATAGAGCAACACAAAGTCGCAGAGGAACGCGCTGCCGGTTTGGAGGCTCGCCTCCAAGATGCAGAACGTAAACTCAAAACTTCGGAGGAAAAGCTTAGGGCCACTGAAACCCGGCTCAAGGCCGCAGAAACCCACACCCGCGATCTAGAGACTCGCCTCCGGGATGCAGAAAGCAAGCTCAAAAACACCGAGGAGAAGCTTCGGGAGGCCGAGAAAAAGCTTCGGGAGGCGCCTGCTCCTCCACCCCCCCCTGGTCCCGATACCTCCGCTCTGGAGGCGGCTCAGCACAAGATCTCTGCTCTGGAACGCATGCTCGAAGGTTCCCGGGCCCGTGCTCGCGAACTGCAAAAAGAACTCTCTGCTCTCAAAAGCAGATGAACCTCCCCCGCATCAGGTTCCTGGAGCGCCGGATCGCCCAATTCCTGGAGCATGGATCTTCCTCTCCTTGGCTCCGAGGGCTTGCCCAGGGGTGGGCTCTGTACGCCGCGCACCGGCCTCGCACCCCGGCGCTCCCCGGAGTTCATCTGATGGGAGTCGAAGGAGCCACCCTGGGGGGATCATGGAGGACACCGTTGGCTTTGGCACTGACCCAAGAACTGGTTCGCAAGGGAGAGCGGGTGGTGTTCTGGTCCCATGGTTATGGAGGGCGTGGCCCAGGCAGATGGGTATCTCCCCAAGAGGCTCCCTGGGAAGCGGGAGACGAGGCGGTGCTAGCGGCACGGACGCTAGAGCATCTGGGCGTGCCGGTCCGGGTAGGGGCCTTCGGAACATGGGCAGGCCAGGGAACGGTGATCGTAGCTGACGGGCTTCGGGTGAGCCGAGGCCGTGGTGCTTGCGCGCTGCTGGCCCTAGATGGGGAGGCACCTTGGGGGGCAGGAAGATGCCCTCCAGCGGGGGATTTGCGGGCACGGCCTAAGGATCTCTTGGAAGCGGCCTCGGAGGTGATTGAAGTCGGCGAGAAGGAACCAGACAGACTCTCCATAGACCGATGGCGAGGGCGGTGGCGACTGGAGGCAGAGGGGCTACAGGGGGTTCCTGTGGCCATGGTAACGGCGGTAGGGAGGCCGGAGCGTTTCCAGAGAGGGTTGGAACGTGCGGGAGTGGTGGTAACAACGCGAGTGGAGCTCCCGGATCACAGAGGACGGGGTGTTGCGGCCGAGGTGGAGGCCAGGCTGCAAGGGCGGAGATTTGACGTAGTGGTATGCACGGAGAAGTGTGCACTTTGGCTGCCAGAAAGGCTCCGAGGAAAACCCGTCGTGGTCGTGCGGGGGGCTCTAGACCTCCCTCCCGGCTTCGTGGAGGCAGCGCTACAAGGGTCGAGATGGGGATAGGTTTCGAGAAGATCGGCTGCTAGGCTCCCGCTCCATGATGCGGATTCGAAGCGGCCTGGTGGTGGGCCTGGTGATGGGTTTGACAGTGCTGGGGGCCAGTTGTGGTCCCAAAAAGCCAGCAGCAAAATTGGCGAACGTAACGGCTGGCCCCATGCCGGCGGGCGGTTCCTTCAGGGGAGTTTGGTACAGCGAGGCCTTCGGTGAGCTGCATTTGGTGACCGAGGGCAACAACCTCGTCGGCAAATGGAAGGACAAGACCCACGGTCGCTGGGGTAAAATGTCCGGGACAGTCACCGGTGATCTCGCAAAATTCCGCTGGGAAGAACACAAGATAGGTGCGATCGGCCCGGGTTCGACCATCAACGGGAGGGGGTACTTCCGCTTCATTCCTGGCGCCGAGGGCGATCTTCCCCGGCTCAAGGGCGAATGGGGCTATGAGGAAAATGAAGTGGGTGGTGGCAACTGGGATATGAACAGGGTCCAGGATCGAGAGCCCAATCTCAATGAAATCAAGAACGACGAAGATCCTACCGTCGATACCGACTGGGACAAGGAGCCAAAGAAAGAGGAAAAGAAGAAGTAAGCTAGCAAAGCCCATGGGTCTGGCCTCTCACAGAGAGGTACGGTAGACTCCTTGCTTATGCGATCTTATGTCGTGCTAGGTGTCTTGAGTGTATGGCTTCTTCTCG
Organism: Polyangiaceae bacterium; assembly: GCA_025057345.1. GTDB lineage: Bacteria > Myxococcota_A > Polyangia > Polyangiales > Polyangiaceae > JANWXX01. Next base: position 4,260 of record JANWXX010000264.1, read on the forward strand.
CGGGGGGCTCCTGTGGCGGGGAAGAGTTTGTTGCAGCAACGGAGACGGGAGGCTCCGGGGGAGAAGGCGGTGCAGCAGGGAATAGTGGCTCCGGTACAGGCTTGGGGGGAGGAGGCTCCGATGCAGGGAACGCAGGCAGCGGTGGGCAGCTCTCCTGCCAGGAAGGGGAGGTTCTCTGCGATGGTGAATGCAAGCTCATCTCTGCTTTCCTCTCCGACCCAGAGAATTGCGGTGGTTGCAAGGCCAAATGCAGTGCTCCCAAGGGCTTGGTAGCGGTCTGCTCTGGGGGTCAATGTGCCCTTGGCTGTGCCCCCGGTTTCGAACTCTGTGGCGGGATAAGCTGCGTTGATCTCCAGTCCGATCCCAAGAACTGCGGGAGCTGTGGGAATATCTGCCCTGAACTTCCGGGGTTCAAGGCGGTGTGTTCCCAAGGAAAGTGCAGCGCTTCTTGCCTAGGTACACTCTGCGAGGGCTCTTGCGTGGCCACAGAGAAAGATCCAAAAAACTGCGGGAGCTGCGGGAATGCTTGCGATGCCAACGAAGTATGTCTGAACGGACATTGCTCCCAAAATTGTGGCAGCCTTGATGCCTGCAACGGCTCCTGCGTCGACCTCGACACAGACCCTGACCACTGTGGCTCCTGTGAGACCACCTGTCCTTCCTCCGCGGGAGGTACTCCCGTCTGCCAGAATGGTGTATGCACCCTTGCCTGCGAGGATTCTCGGGCCCTTTGCGGAGCTACGTGCGTAGACACTTCCTCAGACCCAGAAAACTGCAACCAGTGTGGAATAACCTGTCCGCCGGCCCCTCCGGGGGCTACCCGGGTTTGTTCCCAAGGAGAGTGTGGATTTGTCTGCAATGGCGGAAAAGCTCAGTGTGGTGATACCTGCGTTGACACCAAGAGCGACCCGGCCAACTGTGGAGGTTGCAGCAACGTCTGCCCGATGGGTTACGTATGCTCTGGTGGGGTCTGCTCCCTAGATTGCTCAGGGGGCAAAACTCCTTGCAAGGGTGCTTGCGTGGATACCAACCAGAACATCCATCACTGTGGCGCTTGTGGAAATGCTTGCGAGGATCCTCCAGGGCATCTCTTCCCTGTATGTTCTTCGGGCAAGTGCGAGCTTGCCTGCCCCTCGGGTTTGGTCGAGTGCAGCGGTGAGTGCGTCAACCTATCCAATAGCACAACTCACTGTGGGCAATGCAATCAATCCTGCCAGGAGGTTCCTCATGGCAATCCTATATGCGCAGAGGGCAAATGCGATTTTTTCTGTACGGGAAACCGCTCTCGATGTGGGAATACCTGTGTAGATACACAGACCGATAACAATCACTGTGGAGGCTGCAGCAATGTCTGCAAATCCGGGGAAGTCTGCTCCAATGGTCAGTGCAAGACACAATGTACAGACGGCACGATTTCTTGTGGAACCAAGTGCGTCAACCCTCAGACCGACCCGGAAAACTGCAACGGTTGCGGGAACGTTTGCGCTGCCGCAAAACAACCGATAGGGCTCCACGGCGTCGGTGAGCCCACCTGCACCAATGGAACGTGTGGTGTGGTCTGCGGTCCAGGACGAAAATCGTGCAAGGTTAGCTCGGACGTCTACTGCCCCCAAAATAACTCTCCTCGCTTCTGCGGAGTATCCTGCACGGCCTGTTCTCTGGGTCAGGTCTGTTCTGCGGGGAGCTGTACCCCTCCTCCTTGTGCTATCGACAAGCTACTTTGCGGAAACCAATGCATTGACCCGAAGATTGACCCAAAGAACTGCGGCACATGCGGTCATAAATGCATTGGTTCGTGTACCAATGGGGTCTGCGATATTCTATCAACCAAGCTTTGCAAATCTCCAAATAAGATGTGTGACTATTCTGGGTTGTCCATCTGCGTCAATACTTTGACAGACTCGGATAATTGTGGGGATTGCGGAAAAAAATGCTCCGTGACGCAAGCGTGTATCGGGGGGCAGTGTAGAGATTATTACAACGCTGTTGAGCCCTGGGAGTGCTCCCTCATCCCTGGATATCCGAAGGCCTGCAAGCTTCCCGGCAACGATCCACGGGTGCTGTGCCTCCCCGACGATGTGCAGTGCGATGGGCTGGGGGCAAGCGAGTTAGGACACGTTCTCCACGTCCGGCGGGGGCTCTTGATGGCCACGCCAGCTCTTGCGCCGGGCCTTGTAGCGGATACGAAGGGGAACCCCCTCGAAGCCAAAGCGCTTGCGCAGCTGGTTGACGATGTAGCGGTGGTATGAGAAGTGGATGCTCTCCGGGGCGTTGGTCATCACCACGAATACGGGGGGGGCGGACTGGGCCTGGGTGACGAAGTAGAGGCGAGGCGCCTTTCCGCCCTGAGTCGGCGGAGGATGGGTCTTCAAAACTTCCTCGAAGAAGCGATTGAGGGCTCCGGTGGGCACGCGCTGATGGAAGGACTCGTGGACCTTGACCACCGCCTGGAGCAGCGCCGGCACGTTGCGCCCGGTCTTAACCGAGAGCCTCTGCCGCGGGGCATAGGGGACGAACGACAGTTTCTCCTGACAGCGAGCCTCGACGGCAGCCATCTTCTTGCTATCGCAGAGATCGGCCTTGTTGAGGCCGATAACGATGCCTCGCCCCCGATCCACGGCAAGGCCCAAAATCTTGGCATCCTGCTCGGAGACGCCTTCGGAGGCATCGATCATCAGCACCACCACGTCGGCCC
>JANWXX010000265.1 GCA_025057345.1 Polyangiaceae bacterium
CGTCAGATCTTCCGTGCTACGGGAGTTCCGCTGGTATTGGTCGGAAGCTGGACGGAGGCGCCCCCCAAGAAGCTGCGTACCCTGCTGGATGAGGCGCCTCCTGGGTCAATTCGAATGCTCGGCGAGGTAGCAATTTCCGACTTGCCGGGTCTCTACCGCCACGCAGAACTCCACCTGCTTCCGTCGATCTACGAGGGATTCGGCCTCACGGTGCTGGAGGCCATGGCTTCCGGTTGCCCGGTGGTCACCACGCGGGGGGGGGCGCTTGCGGAGGCTGGTGGGGAGGCTGCCTGCTATGTAGCCCCGCAGAGTGCTTCCGAGCTGGAGGATGCGACGGTAGCGTTGCTGAATGATCCGGTCCGGCGTGAACGTCTACGGGAGGTAGGCCTCGCCCATGCCCGCTCGTTCACCTGGGAGCGCACGGCCCGGCAGACCCTGGAGGTCTACCGTAAGTGTGCTGGCTACCAGCCTGCTTCCCTCCAGGAGGCGTGATCATGCCCATGATCTCTTACGCCCAGAACGCAGAGGATGTCTTGCTGAGGCGTGTCTTCGGCGAGCAGAAAGAAGGGTTCTACATCGACGTGGGGGCCTACGATCCGGTGAGCTGCTCACTGACCAAGCACTTCTACGACCGGGGCTGGCGCGGGTTGAACGTGGAGGCGTCGCCCACCGCACACCGCCGTGTCTCGGAAGGGCGCCCCCGGGACATCTGCATCAACGTAGGGGTTTCTAGTGAGGAGGGGACGCTGCCGTTCTACGAGTTCCCTGTGGAGCACGGAGGGCTCTCTACATTCTCTGAGGAGGAAGCGAAGAACCATGCTCGTGATGGCTACACCTACCGGGTCTTCCCCGTGCCAGTAACCACCCTGGCGAAGCTCTGTGAAACCCATGTGAAGGGGCCCATTGATTTCCTCTCCATTGATGTAGAAGGGCACGAACGGGAAGTGCTAGCTGGAGCGGATTTTCGCCGCTTTCGCCCCCGTATCATCCTCGTCGAGGCCACGCGCCCTCGGACGACTACGACCTCCCACGACCGCTGGGAGTCCATCCTTCTTGGAGCTGACTATCTCTATGCCACCTTCGATGGCCTCAATCGTTACTACGTACGGGCTGAAACTCCGGAGGATGCAGAGCCTCTACGAGTACCGCCCAACACCTTCGACGATTACATCCCCTACATCCACTGGCAGGAGATCGAGCGGCTTCGAGAAGAGGTGCGCCGTCTCAAGGAAGAGCGCACATTTCTCTCCCAGATCATCGCCAGAGCAGAGCGAATGACCCGGCGTGCTCTTAAGAAGACCGCTGGACGGCTCCTGGGCTGGAGCTAACTCTGGTTCCAAGCGGAAAGCTTGGTCGAAAGCTAGAAAGAAGCCTACCGGAGGCACATCTGGCGGGAGCCCGTCTAGGGAGAGAGGGACGGCCAAGTCAGCACGAAGTACCATGCGATTGAGTTGGGGGAAGAGGGCGCGAAAACCGAGGCCAACACTCCGGCGTGCACGGAAATCTTTTGGGCCGTCGTAGGCGTTGCCGACGTCGTGAAACAGGGCAAACCCTACCTGCGCTGTGAGGATCTCTACAGGACGAGAGCGGAACTCGAAGTTGAAGACGAAGAGATCCTTGCCAACAAAGTAGCTGGATGGGTACCCTCGGAGGTTGGTGTCACCCCCAAGAAACGAGGTGGTCGTGCGATAATTGCGGTAGCGCTGGATGTTGTGGATAGCCAGAAGCAAGCGGCCAAAACTGAGACGTGGTGTGGTGATATTCCCTCGGATCTCCAGGGATCCGTCGCTGATCTGCTTGCCGGTGAACTCGTTGACGGAGGAGGCCCACAGGCGAGCGAAACCATCTCCAAGGGGCCAAGTATGGCCGACAGTGGCCTGGGTTCCCAAGAAATCTCGTGAGGAGCCCAAGGCTCGGAGCACAGGGTAAAGTCTTGCTCCTAGCTCGTGTCCTACACGGATGTCCTCTTGGAGACCGAAGGTGTCGTAATCCAGGATCGTGATGAAGTCGGACGTGTACGTACGGTAGGAAATCCCGGGGCCTGCCTGATGATCCGTCTGAGGCACCTTGGTCCGCTGGAATTCTTCTACGGCCGCCCGGTCGTACCCGGAAAGGTTAGGCAGGGAGAACGACCGGTATCTTCCTTCAAAATTGAAGGAGATGTCATGCTTGATGCCCCAACCGAAAGATCGTACCACAAATGCATTCACCGCATGGTTCCGACTACGGTAGGCGAACGGGATACGATCATCCTGCGGCGTTCTTTGTGCATCGAAGGTGCCTACCTCCGCATTGACGTAGCGCCGGGTGATATCCTGGCGAAACGCGGAGGCTAGCCCGTAACTCCACGGTGTAATGGATGCAAACAGCGGCCGCCCCACCGAGAAAAGTCCGAAGTGGCCCTCCAGATGACCACTCGCCCGGTTGATGATCACGTTCCACTCCGCTGAGCCGTAGTACCTTGTACCCGCAATGCGGGGGATCGCATACTTCGCCCCAAGCATGTAGGAAGCTGGCAGCCCCTCATACCGTAGCGAGGCGGTGTGGTGTAGCCCCCACACATTTGTTTCGGCAGGGACAATGATGATCTTCTCCAGGCCCCCATGAGAGTATGAAATTTCCATACCTCCACGGAGGCTCCATACATCCTTCGTGAGAAAGAGTACCCGTACTTTCCCCGGTTTCTCCGAGCGAAGTGCCACATACGAAACCACCGAGAGCTGGGGCATAGCTCGGAGGATTCGTGCGCTCTCGTCCAGCAATGTCTTGCGGAAAGGCTCTCCTTCTCGCTGGAGGATCTCTCGCTTGATGACATAGTTACGGGAAGTCCGATGGAAGCTGTTGAGCCAAAGTGGAGCCGGATCTTGGGGCTGGATTACATTGAGAGAAACCACCTCGATGGCCTCGATCTCCTTGCCCTCTGGGGCCTCATCGATGACCTCCCGTCGGGCCTGGAGTACGTCCATCAAGGTACGCTGCTCGTAAGCTGAGAGCTTCCGGGGCCGCTGCGGGGGAGGCTTGCCGCTCTGCGCTGCAGCGTCGGGGACCAACAGCAGCACCCCCAGCAAGTACATCCAGGTACGTCGCCCCAATGTTACAGCCTCACGGTGCTCCACCGGCAGCACTTGCTCCGTTCCATCCGTAGAGGTCGTGTCTCCGAGAGCACAGGAGAGCAGCGTACCAGGCCCTGCGGATCTTCTGGCGAGCAAGTTTTGCTGCTATCTTCCTTCACCTGGGTGTGCCCCCTGGCTAGACCCATTCTGGGTGGCGCGGTACCTCCGGTTTTATGAGACTTCTGCATACCGCAGACTGGCACCTTGGCCATGCGCTTCGGGACTGGGAACGCACCTGGGAGCATGACCAATTCCTCGCGTGGCTCCTGGATACGCTGGAGGCCGAGCGGGTCGATGCTCTGTTGATCTGTGGAGATGTCTTTGATACCACCAACCCCTCGGCGGTAGCTCAGCTCCAGTGGTACCGGTTTCTTGCGTCGGCCCGCCGCCGGATGCCCAAGCTTCAGATCATCGTCATTGGCGGCAACCATGATGCCGCAGGGCGTCTGGAGGCTCCGAACCCCATCCTACAGGCCCTTGCCATCGAGATCGTCGGTGCCCTCCCTAGATCGGCTGAGGCAGGTAGGGTGCGTCTGGTCGTGCCGCTGCGTCGAGAGGCGCAGGTGGAGGCATGGGCGGCCGTGGTTCCCTTCCTTCGCCCGGCAGACTTGCCTCCGGTGCAGGAGGAGGTGACCGATCCCCTGATCGAGGGGGTACGCCGGGTCTACAGCACGGTGCTGGATGAGATCGATGCACAGCGAGAAACCCATCAGGCTGTTGTTGCTTTGGGGCATGCCTACTTCGTGGGCGGTACCTTGTCGGAGCTAAGCGAGCGAAAGATCTTGGGTGGCAATCAACATGCTCTCCCAACAGATTTTCTCCGGGAGCGGGTCACCTACGGAGCCTTCGGTCACCTGCACCTAGCCCAGAAGATCGGTACCCACGAACACCTGCGCTATTCCGGGTCACCTCTGCCCCTCTCGGTTGCCGAGGCTGGATATCCCCACCAGGTGCTTCGCGTGGATTTGGACCGAGGGGGCCTGGCGGATGTACAGAGCCTCCCGGTACCGCGAGCGGTGCACATCCTTAGGGTTCCTGTGACCGGGGCGTTGCCGCTGCCGGAAGTCGAGGAAGCTCTGCGGCGGTTGGATGCTCCCCGGAGCGCTCCCCAACCGACCTGGCCCTTCCTGGACGTGGCGGTGGAGGTGACTCGCCCGGAGCCTGCACTGATTCGGAGGATCGAGGAGGCGCTGCGGGACAAGGGTGTTCGGCTGGTGCGGGTGACCCGCCAAGGGAGCGCAGCTCCTCGGTCCCTGGGGGATGCGTTGGGGGCAACCAGTCTCCGGGATCTCACCCCAGAGCAGGTCTTTACGGAGCTCCACCGTCGCACCTGCCAGAAGCCGCCGGAACCTGACCTGCTGGCCGCCTTTGCCGAGCTGGTGGAGCAGGCTCAGCGAGGGCATTAGTTTCCCTCACCGGGACCGAAGGCTCAGGCGCGTCCAGCGCCCTAGGGTCACCTCATCTCCAACCTGAAGCGACACCCGTACTTGCGGTGCCAACGGTATCCCGTTGACCCGTGTTCCGTTGGTCGATCCAAGGTCGGAGATCCAGACCCCCTCACTATCCCGTCCGAGCATCGCATGCCGTCGGGAAACACCAGGATCCCTAACCCAAAGCATTCCTTTCTCCTCCTCTTCTTTGGGCCCCATCGAGAGTGGGAGAGAGAGGTTCCTCCCTACGGTGATCTCTCCCTCGATTTCTTTTTCGATCTCAGGGGTGCCTACAGGGCATGGAAAATCCGGGTCTGGGTCGTTGTCGAGGGTCGGATCCACGACAACAAGGAGGTACCAAGCAGGAGCGGGAGATTGCCCTTGCCTGGGTCGCAGAGGAGGAAGTGGGGGGAGATCCAGCTCGTAACAGCAGAGGGGGCAGGTGCGATCCTGGGGAGCGAGGGCAGTGGTACAGAGGGGACAGGCTGCGTAAACCTGCGATACGAGGGAGGACGGGGCAGATGCGGAGGGGACTCTGATGGGGAGGGGCGCGTCCATAGGGGCCCCGCAGCGGGAGCAATAGTCGGTTTCTGCCGAGGGGTGTCCCAATGGGCAGAGGAGTGGGCTCCTCATGGTTTGGCAGGAGGCCGGATCAGGCGTTGCGTAAAGCTGGACTCAAGCTGAAGTTCCATGGTGGCAGCCTTTCGGGCGTCTCGGCGTAGGCGCACCGTCCCTTGCACCGGATCAAGCACCTCGACCACCCGTGCAAGGCGCTGAGTCATCTCGGTGTTCTGAGTGGCATGAGCGAGGCGAACCGCGCGGCCCAAGAGCTGGGTGGCGGCTACCTCATTTCCCGCTTCCTGCTGCTCCAAGCCCTGACGGATCGCCTGGGCCAGATCGCTCTGCCCCTTGTAGTAGGCGACATGCTCGTCCACGCGGGCGGTGAGCAGGTCCACCTCGCACCACTGGGCGATGACGCGCCCCTGAGGAGACCGATCCTCTCGGGAGGTCCAGCCGGCTGCGGTCGGCTCCTCATAAGCGACGGAGGGGCGCAGCGCTAGCATCTCGTTCCCCACGGCGCTCGACTGGACCTCGACAACCACATGAAAATCCCGTGATTCCCCTGGGCTCCAGGCGCCAGTTGCCACCTCTTGAAGCTGAGGCCCTGCAGGTCGGAGCCGATCCGTCAGATCGTCGAGAGAGGGAGCTACCTGTTGAACTTGAAGGAGCGTAGCCGTCTGGGGAGTCCAGAAACGCAGTCGTACGCCTTTGTAGGCCTTGCCTCGGGCTTTCTGGATGGAGGCGCGAAAGGCCGCCTCCACCCCTTGCGGATCGGGGATAAGCGCCGCCCGGCCCAGCAACACCCGGGCAATCTCCTGGACCTCACCGACCTTCCAGTCAGTGCCGACTCCCCAACAGTCGCACTGAAAGAGCCCCTCGCAGCAGGCCAGCTCTTGGGCTACCTGAGAGCTGGGCTCCGACTCGTTCTTGCCATCGGTAAGAAAGATGGCATGGCGGATCGCATCCGGATAGCGCTCGAAGAAGGCGCGGGCTGCTCGGAGCCCGGTCGACATGGCGGTGCCCCCGGCGGCGTGAAGCGTAGCGAGAGCAGCGGCAGCGGCCCGGCGGTGCTCTTCGGTGGCCTGACCATCTCGCAGCAATACGGAGGCGGTGGAGTCGAAACCAATCAGGAAGAACCAAGATCGCTCATCCAGAAGGGAGATAGCAGCATTCACCGCCCGGATGACCGCCTGGATCCGGTCACCTTGCATCGAGCCGGACTTGTCCAAGAGGAAGCCAACGACGAGCTGGGGCAGGGTCTGCAACTCACCGCTTGCGGTGACGGTCAGGATCGCCTCGACACGGCGCTGCTCCGGAGCAAGGTAACGATTCTGGAAGGCCTCGATCTGGAACGGCATTCCTGAGAAGGTTACCACGAGCCAGGGAACCCTGCGGCAGAGGGCAAGAGATCAAGGCTTGTAAGCCGGGCGCAGGTGGTGGACCCTGCCCAGTAGAACGAGAGCGAGGGTGGTTGGTTGGGGATGGTAACCGGAGTCGATTTCTTGGTGGTCAGGTCGTAGACGAAGAGCTGACCCAGGCTGGTGAAGCTGTAGAGCTCGCCGGCCCAGAAGGCTAGCCCATACACATGGTCCCTACGATGATCACCTGCTTCGTAGCTGCGTCGATCCGGTAGAGCACACTGGCGCTGTGCGCATACACCTCCGCCGGCCCATTGGCGTCTTCCCCGCACTCTCCCTGCACTCCCCCAGCTCCTCCTGGTTCTTCTCCTGCGCCTCCTCCCCCTCCTCCAAAGGGATCACCGCTGCCTCCGTATCCCGCTGAGCCGAAGCTCCCTGATACCGCCCCACCGGCGCCCGCTGCAGGGCTGCCCGACTCGCCTC
>JANWXX010000266.1 GCA_025057345.1 Polyangiaceae bacterium
GGCCCGAAAAGAAAGTGCCATCGGCCCGGGATATCGGTGCGAGGAGGCACCAGGAGCAAGGAGGCAATCTCTTTGCGTTCAGAGAACCAAGCCAGCTGTTCAGCACTTTCTGGATCGGCACCGCCGACGATGATCGATACCCCTTCGGCATCTAGTCCCTCCAGGGCCTGTGCGGCACTGGCGACCGGAACCAGGCGCAGCACCATCTGAACCCCTCCGACGCGGGCGGTCCGAAGTGTCTCTAGGGCTCCCCGGGAGATCTGAGAGTTCCTCTCGGCGGCTTCCCATTCCTCCTGCGTAGGAGCTTTGCCTAGGGAGCCCTCGTCAGGGATGTAACCCGTCAGAAAGAGGCCCACCTGGCGACCGATCACACGAGGGGTATTCTCCTGGGCGGCCAACTCCAGCAGTGAGGCGGCTGCCTCACCAACCAGTGGGAGCACACCGGGTCGATCCAGAAGCCTGCGGGCCAGGGCGGAGCTTCCCTGCTTCAGCGCCACAGAGGTGAGGTGCCTGACCAGGAGCCGCTTGAGTGCGCGAGAGTGATCTTCATTCACGCCAAGCCGGCGATCCAGCTCCTCCTCCAGGGGTGCAGGGGGCATCGTCCCGAGAAGCCCTCGTATGACCTCCAGAACCGTGTGCTGATCGTCCTCAGGTACATCTCGAAGCCACACATCCAATAGCCAGAGCACCTCCTTCCAGCGCTTGGCGGAAACAGCGGCGATCACTGCATCCTCATGGAGGAGCTCTCGGGCATGGGAATCCACGAGCTGCCCTACCAGGGGAAGCAACCGCTCCAGGGCCGCCTCGGGCTCACCTTGACGAACCAGGGTAGCGCCCTCCACTAGCTGAGCGAGAAGGCGCACACTCCCTGGGTGAGGTGCCGCTGCGAGGGCAGCGAGGCGCCGGGCCTCGTCATACTCGCCGGTGTCGAGGGCGATCCAGGCAAGGTAAAGATCTGCTAGGCGAGCGACCTGCTCACTATCGTAGGCAGCACGGAGTGCCTGCACGTGCTCTCGAAGCCTCTTGCGCTCTTCCCGTGAGGCTCCCACCCAGCGTCGCCGAAGTTGACCGAAGGCAAGGGCGGCAGCGGTGGAATCTGCAAGAGCCGGTACCGGTCGAGAAGCGTGGGAGGCAGAAGGTGCAGAGGAACAAGAGGTGGGTAGAACAAGGGGAAAAATGCAAAGGATTTTCAGGAAGATCACCGGGAAAGGGCGCCTTGACGAAGCCGCATTCCTCCCGTAGAAATCACATCCCCGGGAGGTTTGAGCTTCCCGTGCCTCTCCTCTTGAGGTTTCCGTGGCGCCTCCCTCGTCCCTCTCTCCTCGGCCACTCCTCACGGCCCCTGCACATCGTCGATTCCTCCTGAAGAAGCTCCACTCACTCTCAGGGGTTTTCCCAGTAGGGATTTTCATGGTGTTCCACCTCTGGACTAACGCCAAAGCCTTGGGTGGGCAGGAGGTCTTTGACGCTGCAGTAAGGGACCTTGAGCGATTGCCCTACCTGCCCGTGCTGGAGGCTGCCATCCTGTTGCCGCTGGCATTCCACGCCTTGTACGGGGTTGTGCTGACGCTGGAGGGGCGAAGCAACTTGCGCCAGTATACCTATACGCGCAACTGGATGTATACCCTGCAGCGTTTTTCCGGATTGATCGCCTTTCTCTTCCTTATGTACCACCTCTGGGAGCTTCGCTACCCGAAGGCTACCGGTGTGCTGACTTCTACCGGGTTCTATCCGACACTTTGTGCAAGGATGTCGAGCACGATAAGTGGAGTTCCAGTAGTAGGGCTGGTCTACGTGTTGGGGGTGGCCGCCTGCGTGTTCCACCTAGCCAATGGGCTTTGGGGATTCTGCGTTTCGTGGGGGGTGCTCCTTACGCGAGCTTCGCAACGTACAGGAGCCCTTGCATTCGGGCTAGCAGGCCTGCTTCTCTTTTTGCTGGGCATCCACACCATCCTCTATTTTGCTACGGGGTCCTGCTCTCTTACCCCTCGGACCTCTGCTGCCCCCCTCTCCCCGAGGCGCAGCGTGGAACTACTCCGCCCGCGCGCTGTAGCGCTCGCGCCGGGCCCCCTTGCCATGGGCCATAGGCCCGCCGTATCTGGAGGACCATCGTGACTACACCCATCACCTACGTGCGTCATACCAAGAAGACCGAGTGGGGTCTGGGGATGCTCGTTGACAGCGACTCCACTTATTACCGCTATTTCTTTGAGGATGGTGAAACTCGCTCCTTCTCTGCAGCCAGTCTGTCGTTCCTCACCGAGGCCACGGCCTCCGCTGAGGAGATTGAGGCTCTTCAGGGGCTCAAATCCTCTCGTAAGCGAAGCGACCCTGGGAAGAAGTAAAAGAAGAAGACCATCCCAGAGGAGCTTCGCGGAGGACCAGATTCCACCCAGAAGGTGGCCACGACCCCTGCCATTACCTCCTTGCCCCAGCAGATCGAGCGCTTCCTCTCTCGTTTTCCCAAGGGATTTGACGACGAAAAATATCTCGACCAAGAGCGAGGCGGCCACGGGAGCCGCAAGGTGGGGCGCCAGGGGGTTGTGGATCTAGCCCGGGAATCCCTTGGGAGCGAGGGTCTGCGCAAGCTGCTGCTCGAGGCCAAGGGGTCCGGTACCGCAGCCCTCTACAAGAAGCTAATCCTCAAAGGCAAGTCGCTGTTTTCCCTGGAAGAGATCGAGTCTTTCAACCTCTTTGCCAAAGCCCCCCCGACCGAGCAGAGGCTGGCCGAGGCCCTCTTCGACATGCTCCACGGCCAGGGTCCGGCGGGGCCGAGGCTGGAGGCACTCACCACCGCGCTTCCGGTAGATCTGCGGACTTGGCGTCTTTGCTCCTTCCCAGGGGCCTTCTACCACCCAGAAACGCTCCTCTACGTTGACCCAGAAGTCACCTTCCGCCAGGCACATATCGTAGGTGTTCCAGTGTCTTTCCAGAATACGGTATCGGGGGTCACCTATGAGCACCTCCTTGCTATGGGTCGCAAGCTCTCCGACGAGCTGGGGAAGGCTGGCCTCAAGCCCAGAGATCTGGTGGACGTTCACCTGTTCACTGCCCATACGCTGCGGGCCGACGATGCCAAGAAGAAGTGATGGGCGGCCACTCACCCCTGTCGGTATTCATCGATAGCAATGTTGTAGCGCTTCATCCAGCGATGGATCTGCATGCGCTCTTTCCCTAGAGCGCGGCCCACTGCCGCCACATTTCCCCGGTGGCTAAGCAACAATGCACGAAGCTCACTCTCACTAGGAGCTGCCCCTCGGGTGGTCGTCGAAGAGGGCGTTGTCGCCGGAGAGGAGAGGTGTTGGGTGGTGGAGGTGAGGTTGGATGGCGAAGGGGGTCGACTTGGGCTTGGTTCACGTCGGCCATAGTCTGCCATGGCCTCGTGGAGCGCGTCGGGTAGGTGGGTCGCCTCCAGGACCGGACCACTGGCCAGGGCGATGGCCCGTTTCACGCAAGCCTCCAACTCCCGCACGTTGAAGGGCCAATCGTAGTGGAGCAGCCCCACCATAAACCCAAAGGAACAAGTCAGGTCGGGGCGGCCATGGCGGTCGAGGAGTGCTCGGGTGAGGAGGTAGAGATCCTCCTTACGCTCACGGAGGGGTGGCAGGGTCACTGCATATTCATTGAGACGAGCGTAGAGATCGCCCCGGAACTCGTTGTTGGCCAGACGATGGCCCAAGTCGCGATGGGTGGCACAGACCACCCGCACATCCACCGGCTCGGAGCTGGTTGCCCCCACCGGCATCACCTCTCGGGACTGGAGCACCCGCAGCAACTTCGCTTGAGCATCCAGAGGCATATCACCAATCTCATCCAGGAATAGCGTCCCCTGGTGGGCAGCCTTGATCAGCCCGACCTTATCCCGATCGGCTCCGCTGAAGGCACCCTTGCGGTAGCCAAAGAGCTCGCTCTCTAGCAGCGTCGCTGGGATCGCCGCACAGTTGACCGGAACAAACGCTCCTCGCCGCCCCGAGTAGCGATGAATCTCTCGGGCGACGACTTCCTTGCCGGTACCGCTCTCACCGCGGACAATCACCGAGAGCATGGTGGGAGCGATGCGCTCCAGGCTCGCGGTGATCCGGTCGATCTGAGCACCGCCGAGCAACACCGATTGCTGGGAGGTCTGCCGGGAAGTACCGGGCTCCAGGGTACCATCGTAGCGATAGCCTCGGTACATCATCGCCCCCGATTCGACGAACTTGAAGATCACATCGCCGATGCGTACCTCCGCACCATGCTCCAAGGTGCATTCTTGGATGAAGGCTCCGTCCACGATGGTCCCATTACGACTACCCAGGTCGGAAAGAATCCAGTTGAGCCCTTCTCGACGGATGGAGGCATGACGTCGAGATACTGCGTTAGCGTCGAGCCAGATCCCCACGCCAGGCTCGCGACCCAGCACCGTAGGCGTCGGGTTCAGCAAGAAGACCGAGGGGAGTTGGGGAACCCCCGGAGCATAGAGCACAACAAGCCCTGCCACCTGGTCATCCGAGCCAGGGGCCTCGTACATGCGCATGGATGCCGTGGTAGACGCGGATTTCAAGCCAACTCCACCCTACACCAGGGAATCGACCCAACCAACCCCCCAAGCTTACTTGCCCCCTCGCGGGGGAGGGGTCGGGTGAGGGGCGCCACGCACACAACGGAACCCTAGCCCTGGCACCTGGTAGCGGTAGGTGGCACTACCGCGAAACCATCCTTGGAGCGCTCGGGGAGGCCGGTTCCAGCCGCCGCCGCGGATGGCGTGATTGAGCGACTCTTTTCGCACCAATGGGTCTACCTGAACTTCGGTTGGGTAGGGTTCGTAGGAGTCCTCGGTCCACTCCCAGACATTGCCAGCCAAATCGAAGATCTCCCCCCCAGGCCACCGCCGCGCTCCCTTGTGGTGGGCCTTCACCGGGGAAGGACCGCCACCAAAGCACCCTACATCCCCGCCTGGATTGCTCTTGGGTGCCCCCAGAGGCGTGAAATCCGCGAGCCCGACTCCGCAGGTCGGTTCCGGGGCATCCCCCCACGGATATCTGTGTCCCTCCGGACCTGTGGCGGCCCACTCCCACTCTGCCTCTGTTGGCAGCCGCTTTCCTACCCATGCGCAGTAGGTCCGAGCCTTGAGCCAATTGACCATGTTCACCGGGTGGTCTGGGAAGCGTGGATAGGTAGCGAACGTGTCTGCCAGGTAGGGGAGCTGGCAGGCACCAGCCTCCACGCAGGCTCGGTAGGCCCGTACTGTTACCTCGGTGCTGTCCATGCAGAACCCCCGCGTGAGGATGACACGATGGGGTCGGTCCGTGGCTCCCCTATCCCCACGCCCCATCAAGAACCCCTCCGGTGGGGTCGCTGGAACAAACACTTCCCCCGGGGGACAGT
This sequence comes from Polyangiaceae bacterium, assembly GCA_025057345.1. GTDB lineage: Bacteria > Myxococcota_A > Polyangia > Polyangiales > Polyangiaceae > JANWXX01. Next base: position 5,368 of record JANWXX010000266.1, read on the forward strand.
CCTCAGGTGAGGTAGGAGCCTGCCCTGGCGCGAGGAGAGGGCGCGTCCACGGAGCTGCGGAAGGAGAGAGAATCGCTATTTCGGGAGGTGCAGAAGCCGTGCTTGCAAAGGATGCTGTCGGTCGAGGGGGCTCATCGCCGCAAGCCTCCTGGCGACAAGCAGGAGCCAAGGAGGAGAGCATGGCTGCAGCCAGGAGAACCCCGTGGAACATCAAGGACAGGGTAGCGGTAGAGGGGGAGAAGTGGCCAATTCCGAGGGTCAAGGCAGGACTGACACGGAGCGCTCGCCTGCCTTAACCCGAACATGAAGGGACTTCTGGGGGTCAAAGAACCAGCCCTGCTCGGAGGTTTCCAGGGTGGCAAGGTCGGGGAGCTCAGGGAGCTCAACGGCGCCCTCGCGGACCTTGCTAGGCTTCTTGGGGAGGGCCAGGATTTCCACTTGGGCTCCGAAGCGGAACTCAGAGCCTGGCTTTAGTTCGAAAGTGGGACCGGCGCCGAGGGCAGAGGCCCGGAGGACGGTGCCATCGAAGAGCGTGAAGGTGGTGCCGTCGTCGGGGAAGACCCGGAGATAGAGCAGACCTGGGGTGGTCGCGTAGGAGTCTACCTTGTCCGGGAGGGAGGTGGGGGCCAGGGTGTCGATGGTGGGACGCAGCATGGGGATGATGCCCCCTCGTCGTAGGTAGAGGGGGAGCTTGCTCAGGGGAGCCTCAACCAAGAGGCGAGCGCCACCCTCGATCACGGAGCCGGTCCACCAGTCGACCCAGCGCCCTGGGGGAAAGAGAACAGTACGGCTGGTCATCCCCCGATCCACCACCGGGGCAACTAGGAGATCAGGGCCGAAGAGGTACTGGTCGCTGGGATGCTCGCCGAGTTCCGGGTAAGCAAGGCCGAAGGGGCGCTGGATGGGGTGGCCCGTGAAGGCAATCTGCTGCGCCAGGGTCCAGGCGTAGGGCCAGAGCCGGAGGTGAAGCCGGGCATAGGTGCGATAGAGGTCGAGGAGCTCTTGGTCGAAGCCAGGATTCTTGTCAAATTCCCAGGCAACGGTGTTGGAGCTGGTACCTACCTGCATCACCGAGGAGAGTGCAGTCTGCTGGAACCAGCGGATGAACAGTTCCTTCTCCGGGGGTGAGTAGCGGTAGCCTCCGGTGTCGGCACCGTAGAAGGGGAAGCCGGAAGGGCCCAGAGACAGCCCAGCGATCATCGAGGCGATAAGGCCGCCAACAGCGACGTACTCCTTGCCCGATTTCGGGTCGATGGTCTTCTCCCGGTGGCGAGCAAAGGTAGCGTCAAGATCCCCGGGCCAGATGATAATGCCGGTGGTCTGCTCTCCGTGAACCGCATGGCGGCACAGCAGAAATCCTCCCTCGTCGGAGAGGGTTTCCGCATAGACCTTGTGGTAGGGAATCTGGTAGGTATTGTGCGCTGTCTGGTCATCGCTTCCGTCGAAGAACAACCACCCGGAGCGCACGGAGCCAATCCCCGGGACGACATCCTCTCCGTAGTCGAGCTTGTAGCCTTCGACCCCTAGGGTTTGGTATCGCC
>JANWXX010000267.1 GCA_025057345.1 Polyangiaceae bacterium
TCCCGTTGTTCCTAGGCGTCGTAGTCTTTCATCGAAACCTGGAGCAGACTGCGGCTGCTCTTGAATTGCCCTCGGTGGGCTGGGGGACGCGCGGACGCATCTTGGCCCAGGGCGAGGCAGAGTCCCTCCAGGCGCTGGTGCTGGGTGGTGCGGCATCGGCACTTTTGTTGGCGGCGATCGCGGTAGGACTCTTGGAGAAGAACCCCTCCGCAGCGCCAGCAGGGCTGCGGGGCAAGATCTTGACGATGGGGCTCGTCGGGTTGGTCGGAGCGGTGGTGCTAGTGCTTCTCGGGGCCAGAAGGCTGGCATGGGAAGGGATGCTCTGGCACAGCCATGCTCGGGAAGGGTGGCCGCTGCTGGCTTCGATGTTGCTGTTCCTGGGGACACTTGGGGTGGCGCTATACTTGACCCGGCGATGGCCTGATGAGGAAGGGCGGGGGGCCTTCCTTGATCGGTGCTCCACGGCTGCACTGTTCCTTGGGATAGCTGGATTCTTGGCGGTCTGGAGCGGAGCGATCCATGTCCATCTGAGTAGTTTGGAGTGGCTTTATGCCGAGCTGCCGTATTCTCTCTGGGAAAAAATCGAGAAATTCACCACCCTAGGAGCCGGCTCGACAGCACTTGTGCTGGGGTCACCGTTCTTCGTGATCCTTCAGCTTCTGCCCCTGCTTGTCGTGATCTGGGAGGTGAAGCGGGGGGTTCAGGAAGTAAAATGGGAAGATGCTTCGGCAACGCTCCGCGCTGCGGCCTCAGCACTCCTCTCCCTGGGCTTGCTGGTAGCATGGCTCTACGCCCGCCACAACGACCACCACCGACTCCCTCACGTCGAAGGAGACGAGCGACTCCATGCCGATGCATTTCAGCTCACCGGAACACAAACCTTTGCCTCCGAGGTGCTCCGTACCGCACGCAAGCCACGGGGTGTGGCATTTCTTGTGGACCGCCAAGGGAAGCTCTGGGGTTCTCCTGCCTCCCGCCACAAGATGCACCTCTTCGAAGACGCTCTCTTCCGAGAGATTGCCCGGGGTAGTCAGGATGCAGATGCTCCGGCCGAGCCGATCCTGGCAGTAGATTCCGAGATGAAGTTTGCTGGGTTGGAAGCGGCCTTGGGCCCGCTGCGAGAGCGCCGTCAAACGAGCTTCCGGTGGCTGGTTGGCGTTGAGATGTCCGAGCGCCAACATACCCTGCTCCGTGGGCTGGGCCGATATGAGGACATCGCCGGATGGATGTACCTGCGAGCTCCGATCCTCGTCGAGTGGCTGCCGAAGATCGAGGTGAGCGAGGGCAGTCAGGAAAAGCACCGCCGGGTGCTAGCAGTCAAGCCGGAGATGAGCGGAACGATCGCTACCCGGTGGATGACTGGTGGCTTCGGAGTCTACCAGCGACGCAAGGATGCATCGGTGACCCTGTTCCGGCGTCTTGTCCCCAACCCTTGGGGGAAACCGGGCAGCGAGGGCGAATTCTCCACCCAGCTTGCTTTTGCAGTGTCTCAAGCGGAGGAGATCTTGATGCTGGTTCCGCCAGAAATGTCCGCGAGAGAGCTTAGTGAGCTGATGCTGGAGCTGCGCTGGTACAGCGAGACACTGGCACCTCGGCTCTCCTCTCCGGGTGCAGGGGTAAATTCCCTGCGCGACACCCCTATCGTCTTTTCGCTCACCCGTGCTGTCGAGCTACCCTAACCGTGGCCTGGATCGTTCCCCGGAAGAACCGGAACACCTTGCTGATTCCCAGAGCAACCGCCAGCTACCGGGAGCATCCCCCGGAGCCCCAGGAGATAGGACCCGTCCCGGTCCCGCTGGGAGCACCGTTCTCCCTTGATGCGTCGCGGGATCTCCTCGCTTACGGGCAGGGTGGGCGACTCTTCTTCCTGTGGGGTGTTCTCGGAGGAAAGCATGAGATACGCTCTCTCCGGGTTTCATGGGTTTCCACCATTACTGCGGTGCTCATCCACGGCAGCGTGGTTTACGTGGGCGGGATCGCCCCCTTTGGAGCACTGCTAGGTCTAGTGTTTCTCGGAGAGAAGCTCACCTGGAAACCCCTTGAACTCCCCCGGGAGCTAATCGGGACTACAGGGAAGAAAGTGGATGGCTTTGTACTTCACAACGATCGCCTGATCGTCGTTGATGACCGTGTCTTTCCCTGGTACTTTCTCCTTTACGATGTCACCTCTCCCGAGGCCCCACGGCCCTTGGGTGTCCGGATGTTCCATGGTCCCATCTCCTCGGTGGCATCGGGCCACGGTTTCCTCGCTCTCCGGCAAATTCTCGCCAGTCGTGCAGGTCTCCGGCGATCCGTGCGGCTTCATGACCTGGATACCCTTGATGAGCATACCTCCCTCGAAGGCCACGAAGGCGCCCCAGAGTGGGGCGATGCCGAGGGGATTCCTGGGCTCGCCTTCACCGAAGGAAGCCTGCTCATGGCCCAAGGAGAGCGGGGCCTCAGCGAGCTCGACCTCACGGCATGGAAGCGCGGAAGCTCCTTCCAAGCTCGCTTGGTGGATCGTCCGGTAGCAGAGGGCCCCGTGGTTGGGGTGATCTCCGCCGATGCTGGGCGGGCCTTCGCTGTGGTCCGCAGCCGTGCAGGGCTCGATAGCGTGCTAGTGGGATAAGACCTCCCTCACTCCTCGTTCTTTGGGTCAGAAAGAGAGGGTGGGTTTGGATTAGAAAGAGAGGGTGGGGGAGGAAGATATACTGCGGGTGGGCGTGTCTGGTAGGGGAGTGTTCCAGTGCGGATGCGCAACCGGATTGCTTGATCTGCTCGGGTACGGGTCACCAGCGCTGGTAGACGGAAGGCATCCCCGCTCTGGTGCATGTCTACGAAAGCCTGTACATGGTAGACGCCGGGGCGGTCGAAGATCTCGCCGGGGCAGAACTCCTGGAGCTGCACTGTCACGCTGCGCTCTTTCCCTGGTGCCAACGTCTCGAAGAAATCGCGGACGGCTCCCCGGGTCATATCTGCCTGGCTGCACCGTACGGTTTCACCCGTAGGTGTCACCACCGTGAAGCTTACGTTGTCGTTACGGAAATGTAGAATCGCCGGGCGTAGTCCATCGTTCCTAAGTGTGACTGTTACTGAAGCGGAGGCTCGAGCCTGGGCGTCCGCAAAGGGGATTGTCTTCAACACCAGCCGTGGTGCCCGCTCGTCTACTGGAGAGGTCGGAGTGGTTTTTTTGTCAACCTCTTTGAAGATTTCTGTAGGCTTTTCCGGGATTGGTTCGGTGGGTTGGGTTTCCGGGGGAGGTTGGTAGCTGGAGAGGACGAGGACCGGCCCCTCAAGGCTCCGGGCCGGGAGCACCGCGCGGGGCTCGGCGATGGAGTCCAAGACGTGCGGTAGAGGAGGGAGCTCCGGCTTGTCTGATTTCTTCCTGAGATGAGGTTTGTTAGGTGGATCCGGGTAACCATAGTGGGGGTAGATCACGGCCCCAGGTTTGAGCCCGGCCATCAACTGACCAGCGCCGCAGAGGAGCATGGGATCGAAATCCTCGGAGTAGCGCTCGCCGGGCTTGAGGATCAGCGCCCGCTGTTCGAATTCGTACTGAGGGCGGAGTTCGACAGGAGGACGGCAGATCGGGATCTTCCCCCGAGGGAACGCCTGGGCCTTTGGGGGTTTCTTCCCCGGCGCAGGTGGCTCCGGCGCGGTGATCACCTCGAACCAGAGCAGCCGCGCGTCCGCCAGAATCCGGACCGGGGCGGGGCCGTCGTTGGTGAGCATCATGCGCCAAGGGCCCGTACGGGCGGGAGTGACAGAGAGGGAGACGCCGGCTTTCGGAGGAAGGGCAGGCTCGGCAGCCTCCTCGGCACGGGCCAGAGGCTCCAAGGAAAGGCAGAGCGCTGCGGTGAGCAGACGCCCCGGTGTGCGTGGGTGCTTCGACCAGGACACATGGAGGGTCGTAGCACGCTTCCTCTGGAGGCACACAAGAACGGGGGCTTGGTGCGGTACCTGGGAGGGAGTATGTACCGCGAGAGCATGAATGTACCGCGAGAGCATGATCTGGAAGCGAGGGGCCCTGGAGGCCCCGCTCGACGACCGCTGGCGAACCATCCTGGACGGCGTGGCACGGAGCCAGCGCTTCCCAGAGAGCCACGAGATCAAGGCGCTGGGGGCCGCAGTGGCCCAGCTTTCGGCATTCTACAATGGACTCGTCCCAAAGGTTCCGCCCCGGATGGCCCTTGCGGCGCGCCTCTCCTTCTCGTTCCCCCGGGATGTGCCCAAGGGCGGGGCCGCGGTCGCTGAGGTGCTGCCAACGCTCTCCCTAGGCAAGACGCTGCGGGTGCTGGACCTCGGTGCCGGCCTCGGCGCCATGACCTGGGGCGTGGTGCGAGCGCTCTCGGCCCTCGGGTTCACCACCGCGGTCGAGGCCACGCTGGTCGACCAGGATCCGCAGGCACTGGCCCTGGCCGCCCGCATTGCCACCGAGGCCCAGAGGGAAGGTGCGGTCGCACTGCGGGTTCGTACCCTGGTCTCCGATCTGCTCCTGACGCCGTCGCAGGAGGCGGACTTGGTGTTGGTGGGGCAGGCGCTCTCCGAGATGCACGGTGAGCTGCCTGCCGACGAGCGGGCAGAGCGCCAGGCCGCGTGGCTCCACGGGCTTCTAGGCAGGAGCGTGGCCTCCGGCGGCGCGCTGGTGGTGGTGGAGCCTGCGCTACGGGAGCGGACCCGGCACCTCCACCGGCTCCGGGCCCGGCTGATCGAGCTGGGTCACCCGATCTTCGCACCCTGCCTCCATGACAGGGCGTGCCCGATGCTGGAGAACGAGCGCGACTGGTGCCACGAGGATCGCCCCGTCGACCTGCCAGGGTGGCTTGTCCCGGTGGCGCGGGCTGCGGGGCTCCGCTTCGAGGGGCTGACCTTCAGCTACCTGGTGATCCGGCGGGACGGGCGGACGCTCCGGGAGCTGGTCCCGGCGGGGACGCTCCGGGCAGTGAGTCTTCCGAAAAAGACCAAGGGGAAGCTGGAGATTGATCTCTGTGGCGAGTCTTTTGCTCCAGAGGTGCTCCGGGCAATGCGCTTGGACCGGGAGACCTCGGAGGCGAACGTCTCATGGGGGGAAATCCACCGCGGGGATCTCGTGCATCTCTCCCCATCCGCTACCCGCCGCATCGGCCGCGAGGTTGAGGTGCAGCGGATCACGGAGCTGTCCCGGTGACCCATCCGATCTTCCCTACCCAGGGCCTCTATGCTCTCGTCGACCTGACTTCCCTGGAGCGCTGCGGGCTGGACCCGATCCGCTTCGCCGGAGCGGTGATCGCCGGAGGCCCTGCCGTGGTGCAGCTCCGGGCCAAGGGATATGGTGCGCGAGAGACGCTGGCGATGCTTCGTCGCCTGGTACCTCTCTGCCGTCAGGCGAATGTTCTTTGCTTTGCCAACGATCGGCCAGACCTGGCGGCGCTCTCCGGCTGTGACGGTTTCCACGTCGGCCAGGAAGACCTGCCGCTGCCGGAGGCCAGGAAGATCGCGCCGGGCCTCCTCGCTGGGGTCTCCACCCACTCCCAGGCGCAGATCGACGAGGCGCTCTCCTGGTCACCGGATTACCTGGCGGTCGGTCCGGTCTATCCCACAGCGTCCAAGGAGAATCCCGATCCGGTGGTAGGCCTGGACCTGGTGCGCTGGGCGGTGGCGCAGGCGCCTTGCCCGGTGGTGGCGATCGGGGGCATCGATCTGGCACGGGCCCCGGAGGTCGCTGCGGCAGGGGCCGTGGGGGCGGTGGTCGGAGCGCTGTTGCCAGATGGCGAGGACATGGCACAAGCAACAGAGCGCACGCGCTCCCTGTCGTGTGCCCTGCGAGGCAACCATCCATGAGCATGATCTTCTTCGCCTGCGTCGCCGCCAGTGCCGCGGCGGTCGGCTGGGTTGCGGGACGAAAGGCCCGGGATCGCCATGAGGCATCCCTTGCGGGTCGCACCGGCGCGGTCCAGCCCCCCCCCAACCCCTTTGCCGCCTTCCCCTGCGGTCTACAGGATGTGATCGCTCGCACCAAGGACGACGAATTGCTGATCTCCGGGGGGCTCCGGTTGAGCGAGGGTGGGTCGCCAGTGGCAGCGATCTTCTTCGGGGTCGGGGCCCCGGGGGTCCCTCGGGTGCTTGTCGCCTTTCCGGATCGGAGCGATGTCCTGTGGCTGACCCAGGAAAAGCAGGTACCCGTGGGGTCCGAGCCTCCCACCACGCTTCCTTGGGGGGAGGCACTGTTGGAGCGCTCCCGCCGCCTCCCGGTGCTCGTCGAGCGCTTCGGTACCGAGCTACCGGAGGTGGATCGGGAGATGCTCTTCGCGGAGTACCGTGGGGGCGCAGGCCAGGGTGCCGTCGTGCTCCGGGGAGGGAAGCAGACAGTGGTCGCCGCAGGGGAGGTGGTCACCTTTGCCTCCCTGGAGCGCTATCCGGGGTCGTAAGAGCCTCGCAACCATGGGCCGTACTTTCCTGCCGCTCCCTTGCAAGGACCATCAACTGCGCTGGTCACTTCAAGCTCTGCTACACGCTCCGGGCAGGGAAGGCGGAGACGGCTTCTCCATCCAAATTGCATCGTGGCCCAGATCTGCACCGAGGCTGACTACCTGTTCATGCCACCACGACCGCGACGACCCATCATGCACGCAGCCCTCCCGGAACCGGCGTCGTGGGTCAACCTTAGCTCCAAGCTGTCCGCTCGAAAGAGAGCGGTGAGGTGCGAACATGTGCCGCTCGGCCGGTTGGCCCTCCGAGCCACAACGACCAGCAACAGCAGGCTTTGCCTGCGCGGCACCGTGGTCATCTCCTTGATCGGTGGCACCAAGGGGTCTGGGAAATTCCCTAAGGGACTCCCCGTTTCCGCCCCTCTCAGCCCTTCAGGGAGAGAGTGGCTAGCGGGGTGAGGTTTCCCTTGCGTCCTTACCAAACGGTAAGTAAATTCCTTGCCGCATGGTAAAC
>JANWXX010000268.1 GCA_025057345.1 Polyangiaceae bacterium
GGAGGAGCTCCGGGCGGCGAGCAGCGATGCGCATTCCAACGAAGCCACCCATGGACAGACCGCAGAAGTGGACAGGCCCCGGACTCAGTCGTTCGAGCAGGGCCACTGCGTCTTGCCAGACCAGCTCGATGCTAATGCAATGGCGGTGATCCGAGGCGCTGCGGCCTTGGCCCCTGTGGTCCCAAGCGATGCATCGGTAGCGCCCACGAAGCGCCGCGATCTGAGGAGCGAAGAGCTCGGTATTCCACAGCAGACCGTGGCTAAACGCCACCGTTTGCCCGGTGGAGCCGGGGCCTGTATCCTCGTAGTATAGGAGGGTGTCATTGACAGAGATCATGGGCATGGCGAGCTAAGCTCCGGCGGCGGGCGGCGCTGAGAGTGTTGGCCAGCAGCATGGCGATGGTCATGGGTCCGACCCCTCCGGGCACCGGAGTGATGTAGCCAGCTCTGGGTTCGGCGCTGGCGAAGTCGATGTCGCCCACCAGCTTTCCATCGGTGTCGCGGTTGATCCCCACATCGATCACGGTAGCACCCTCCCGAACCCAGTCCCCCTGGATCATCCTGGCCTTACCTACCGCCGCCACCAATATGTCCGCTTCCCGGCAGAGCACCGGTAGATCGCGGGTCTGGGAGTGAGCGATGGTCACCGTGGCACTCTCCGCAAGGAGCAGTTGAGCCATCGGCTTTCCAACGATATTGCTGCGGCCCACGACTACGGCCCGAGCGCCGCGGAGAGGGATACCGGCCTCTCGCAGGAGGCGCATACAGCCCAGAGGCGTGCAGGGCACGAGGCTCGGGCGACCCGAGGCTAGCAGGCCTACATTGACCGGATGGAAGCCGTCGACATCCTTCGCTGGATCGATAGCATCGAGTACTGCGTCGGCCCGGATCTGCTTAGGAAGCGGGAGCTGCACCAGGATGCCGTCCACTGCCTCATCGTCGTTCAGACGCCGAAGCAGTGCCAGAAGTTCGGTTTCTGTGGTGGAGGTCGGTAGGCGGTGGAGTTCTCCGGCGATACCTACCTCCTTCGCAGCTTTCTCCTTGTTGCGGGTATAGACCACCGAGGCAGGGTCTTCTCCCACCAGGATCACCGACAGCCCAGGAGGCCGCCCGCGCTCTGCAACCAAGGCCGCGACTCCTTGCTTGACTTCTTCCCGGACTGCTGCACCGATCGCCTTCCCATCGAGGATCGTTCCCATGGGGGACGAGCCTACCCTAGTTCAGCCTGGCTCAAGCTCCCAGATCAGATCGGAGTGGCCCTGGGCGCCAGCGAAGCGCAGGCCAAACCAACGGGCGTCGTGGGCGATGGTGGGCGTACCATCCTCGCGACGGGTGGGAAAGATGATATAGAAGGACTGGCGCCAAACATTGGAGTAGGGGAAGTAGGTGCGCTCGACGGCGCCCGGCCGTGGGATGGGCTTGATCTGTCGAGCCGGTGTCTCGTTTCCCTTGTCGTCGATGAGGCGGACCACCCAGGCGGAGTCCTTGCGAGAGAGATCGTTCCAGCGGCGGTTGGGGCCATAGAGAGCGACGTAGAAGCGGTGCTCCTCGCGAGTCTCTGCCAATGTCTCGTCAAGAAGGGCTTGGCGCTGCTCGACCGTGAGACGGTAGTCCTCAGCGTAGCGAATCGTATAAGCCCAGCGGAAATCCCAGGACTGGAAGGTGGCAGAAACCGTGAGCAGATCATCAAATTCAGCCAGGGCCACCACCGACCCAGAACGAGTCCAGCGTTGGAGAATCTGGTCGTAATCGTAGGATACGTACTCCCGTGGGCCTTCTCTCAAAGATACCCGCTTGGTCTGCACACACCCTTCCAGCAGCGCCAGCAGCAGAGAGAACCCAATCCACCTGGTCCACGTCACGTCCCCTAACCTAGTCGTCCTCACCTCACCTGGCGACAGAGTTCCGTGTTACCTGTCCCCCACACAGTTTCCCAAGGGGGCACGAGCTGTGGTAGCAGGATCTCATGCCGACCCCGTTCACCATCGCCGGTATCCCCTTGCCACTCCAGGGCGCTTATGCGCCAGGTAGCGATGGCACCAACCCTGGCAGCTTTGCCCGGCGCGCGGATATAGGGGGCCCTTGGGCTTTCAGCTCACCGGATACCCCCGGGATGCCAGCCCCCTCCCAGAAAACCGCATGGGACTTCATGCCCCCCGATTGGAAGCAGCGTGCGGACGGCCGCTGGGAGCCCCCGGCGGGATTCGTACCGGTGACCCAGCTAGAACATGCTCGCCTCGGCATCATTACCCCAGAGATGCGCCGGGTAGCGGAGCGCGAGGGGCACCTGACGCCAGAGCAGGTCCGAGACGAGGTGGCTGCAGGGCGCATGATTATCCCCGCAAACCGGCATCATCTTGCTGGAAAGCTCGACCCTATGGCCATCGGGCGCGCGACTCGAACTAAGATCAACGCCAATCTGGGAGCGAGCCCCGTATCTTCTGGCACCCAGGAGGAGGTAGAAAAGATGCGCTGGGCCGTCCGCTGGGGAGCGGATACCGTCATGGATCTCTCCACGGGAGGTGACCTGAACGCTTGCCGCCGAGCGATCCTGCGGGAAAGTACAGTCCCTGTGGGGACTGTCCCGATTTACTCGATGATCCTCGGGCGCAAGATCGAGGATCTCGATGAACAGGCTATCCTGGATGAACTCCGCAACCAGGCGGAGCAGGGGGTCGACTACTTCACGATCCACGCAGGGGTCCGCCAAGCGCACCTGCCCCTCGTCCAGCGGCGCCTCATTGGTATCGTGTCTCGTGGCGGCTCGCTTCTGGCTAAGTGGATGCTTCACCACGGCCGGGAGAACCCAATGTATGAAATCTTCGATGCCATCTGCGACCTGATGCGCACATACGACGTATCCTTCTCTCTCGGAGACGGGCTACGTCCTGGCGGCCTTGCCGATGCCAGCGACGAGGCACAGCTTCGGGAGCTGGAAACCTTGGGAGAGCTAACAGAGCGCGCTTGGCGCAAGGGATGTCAGGTGATGGTGGAGGGCCCCGGGCATGTGCCCTTCGATCAGATCGAGTTCAACATGAAGCTCCAACGGCGCATCTGTCATGGTGCGCCTTTCTACGTACTGGGCCCTTTGGTCACCGACATTTTCCCTGGCTACGATCACATCACGAGCTGTATCGGCGCCACTGCTGCTGCCTATCACGGGGCTAGCATGCTCTGCTACGTTACTCCTAAGGAGCACGTGGGTCTGCCCAAGAAGGACGATGTGAAGCAGGCTTGTATCGCTTATAAGATCGCTGCTCACGCCGCGGATGTAGCCCTTGGCATCCCCGGGAGTCGCCGCCAAGATGACGAGCTGACCAAGGCTCGCGCCGCCCTCCACTGGGAACGCCAGTTCGAGCTCTCCTTCGACTCGGATACCGCTCGTGCTTTCCACGACGAAGATCTGGATGTGGATACGGACTTCTGCGCCATGTGCGGTCACGACTGGTGCAGCGTTCGGATCTCTAAGGAGATCCAAGAGTTTGCCTCCGGAAAGGCCGAGGGCTTCGAACGAGGTGCTGCTCGCAGGAGCGCCGCCTTGACCCCCGAGCAACAAGAGATCCTTGCCCGTCGCGGCAACCTCACCCCAGAGGAGCTGCACCGCCTTGCTACCAAAACCCGCAAGGCTGTTGGGGCTGACCAGGGCAAAGGCGTTTGCCACTCCGACGTCAGCCATGCCGAACAGGCCCGCATCCTTCAGGAACGCTTGGTCCACCTCCCGGTCGTTCGTGGCTGATCTCCTGCGCTGCTTTACTCGCCAGCGGCCAAGCTCACCCAATCCGCCTCACTTAGCCTGGACGCTGCGGCAGACTTTGGAGCAGGGCGCGCTCCCTGGTTGTGGAGGGTTGCCGAGGCGACGATGGCCTCGCAAAGGTGACCAAAATCGTAGCCGACAGCAGCGGCGATCCGAGGAAGCAAGCTGGTTTCGGTCATCCCGGGCTGCGTGTTAACCTCCAGGACGAACTCATTCCCTTCCTCGGTCACAATGAGATCCACACGTACAGCGCTGGAACATCCGAGGGCAGCAGCGGCGCGCTCAGCTAGGTTGAGCACATTCCGCTGGCGGGTAGCGGGTAGACGCGCAGGCAAAAAATATTCGGTAGCACCTGGGGTGTACTTGGCCTTGTAGTCATAGACACCGCTGCAAGGAGCGACCTCCAAGCAACCGAGAACTCGACCGTTGAGGATCCCGACGGTCACTTCGCGCCCAGCCACGAAGCGCTCGACCAGCACGGAATGATCATGTTCCAGAGCGCGCTCAATGGCACAAGCTAGCTCCCCCAAAGAATTTGCCCGGGAGAGCCCCAAGCTAGAGCCCTCCGAGCGAGGCTTTACCATGACCGGGAAGCCGAACCCGCCGTGGATCTCCTCCAGATCGGCAAGGGCTTCTGGTCCATGGACCAGGTAGGAGGGAGGTGTGGGAACGTTATGAAGGCGGAAGAGTTCCTTGGCCTTGGCCTTATCCATGGCAAGGGCACTGGCAAGCACGGAGGAGCCGGTATAAGGAATGCGGAGCAACTCGCAGAGCCCCTGGATACACCCATCCTCTCCGAGACGCCCATGGAGGGCGAGAAAGGCCACATCGATGCGCGCCTTGCGAAGCAGCGCGGAGGGGTCGCGCTCTGGCCCTAGCACCAGGGGGATTGCGTCCAGACCCCGCTCCTGTAGTGCCCGGAGCACGGCCTGCCCTGATCGAAGGCTCACCTCGCGCTCCCCCGAGACGCCGCCCATCACCACACCGACCCGTCGATTGACTGCCATCATCTTCCTATCAGGCGGTATCAGGGGATGAGGGGCAGGGCCAAAAAAGCGACTGAGATCGGTGATTTCTTCGGAGATTCTTCCCTACATTTCCGGCAATGTAAAGCCGGGGACGGTATCGTCGTCATCCTCGCAGAAGGTTTCCACCACGATAGCGGTGATGTTGTCGCGGCCGCCGCGAGCATTGGCTAGATCCACAAGGGTCTGGGAAACCGAGGAGAGGGGTTCGGAAACCAGCAAGGGAATCTCCTCATTCTGGAGGTATCCGTGGAGGCCGTCGCTGCACAGCAAGTAACGATCTCCAGGCATCAGATCGACGAGCCCGGTGTCCACCTGCACGTAGTCTCGATTCCCCACGGCTCGGATGATGATGTTCTTATGGGGAGAGCGGTTGGCCTCTTCCGGAGAGATCAGGCCCTGCTTGAGCTGCCAGCCGATGAGGGTGTGATCTTCGGTAAGCTGAGCGACTCGGCCCTCGCGGATCTGGTAGATCCGGCTGTCGCCTACCTGGGCGAAGACTCCGTAGTATCCTAGAAGAAGGAGGGCGGAGATGGTTGTCCCCATGCCAGACTTGGACCGATCGAATTCGGCCATGGCGAAGAGCATGTAGGTAGCCGACTGGATCGCTCCCTCCATCATCCGACAAGCAGCTCGCAACCTCTGCTCCGAGATATGCCCGCGTAGCTCAGGCATATTCCTCAGCCCGCGTTTGACCATGCCAAAGACGTTCTCTACCGCCTCATGGCTAGCGATCTCCCCAGCAGCGTGACCTCCCATCCCATCTGCCACCACATAGAGCCCCAGCGTGTCGTCGCTCAACAACGCATCCTGGTTGACCGTACGGTAGCGCCCAATGTCAGTGCAGGAACTGGAACGACTCCGGATGACTCTGGCCCCGTTCATCATGGGTCAACGGTGTCAAGTTACCAGCAAGCCGTACTGCACCGCCACCTTAGAACAAGTGTACAAACAGCCCGCTGCGGAGCTTGGGCTCAAACCAGGTGCTCTTGGGCGGCATCAACAGCCCCCTATCGCTTACCTGCAGTAGCTGCTCAATGGAGGTGGGATGCAAGTAGATGGCCAGGGAAAACCCTTCGGTCGCAACCCGACGCTCCAGCTCGGCGGCACCCCGGGCCCCCCCCACAAAGTCCAGGTTCGGGTCGGTGCGTGGATCTGTTACACCCAAGAGAGGTGCCAGGATCTGCTCCTGGCACAGGGAGCAGTCAAGGGATGCGATGGGGTCTGCCTCCTCGAAGGAGCCGGGTCGTACTGTTCCCCAGTACCATCGCCCTCCCACCAGCAGACCGAAGCTCCGAGGACCGGGAGGTTCGGGGCGGGAGGCCGGAGCCAAGTCGAGGCGCTCTCCCAGCAGCGCCAGCAGTTCCTCCGGGGATCTCCTCTGGCGGTCTCGTACCAGCCGGTTATAAGGAAGAATTCGCATCTGGTCGTGGGGGAACACCACCGCCAGGAACCGATCCTGCTCTCCGGGCTGCCCTCCTCGCGCCCGGCACACCCGGGAGGCAGCGGCACTGCGATGGTGCCCATCCGCCACGTAGAGAGCAGGTACCTCCCGGGCAAATAGCCGGATGAGCGCCTGCTGGCGCTCCGTATCGACGGACCAGACTATATGCCGGACGCCATCGTCAGTGGAGAAATCTTCCAGCGGAGGTTCCGAGGTCAGGGCGGTTACCAAGGCATCCACACCTGGGTGAGCTCGGTAGATGAGGAACACTGGTTCATCATGGGCACTGAGGGCATCGATGTGACGAGCCCGGTCATCCTCCTTGTCGGGGCGGGTCTTCTCGTGCTTCTTGATGAGGTTTTGGTCGTACTCCCCTACGCTCACGCAGGCGACCAATCCCACCTGCCGGTGGTTTCCCAGCTGCTGTCCGTAAAGCCAGAGCCCCGCCGTCTCCTGCACTAGCACGCCCTCCCTCCGCATCGCATCCAAGGCTCGCTTCCCCTCCGCATAGACCTCGTCCGCATGCTCGTCCGTTCCCTCTGCCAACCCTACCTCAGGGCGTGTGACCCGCAGGAAGCTCTCAGGTCTGCCCCCGTACAGTGCCCTCGCTTCCTGGGAATTGATCACATCGTAAGGAGGACAGCACACCCGCGCCGCCAGCCCAGG